>CAZEBV010000251.1:0-1597 GCA_964510695.1 uncultured bacterium | reverse complement strand
TGACCTGACCGACAACCGGGTGGACGGGGAGATCGTCGTCCCCGAGGGCACGGTCCGCCGGGACGACCCGGACCCCTACCTCGTGGTGGCCGCCGACCGGGGCACCGCGACCTTCTCGGACCTCGCCAACGCGGTGGCCGACCGACACGATTTCTGGATGGAGGACGCCTTCGCCACCGGGGGATCGAACGGGTACGACCACAAGGAACTTGGCATCACGGCCCGGGGGGCGTGGGAGTGCGTCAAGCGTCACTTCCGGGAGATGGGACGCGATCCGCTCGACGAGTCCCTCAGCGTGGTGGGCATCGGGGACATGAGCGGGGACGTCTTCGGCAACGGCATGCTTTTATCGGAGGATTTTCGGCTTCTCGCGGCCTTCGACCACCGCCACGTCTTCCTCGACCCCGACCCCGATCCGGCGGCCTCCTACGAGGAGCGGCGGCGCCTCTTCGAGCGGGAGGACTCCACGTGGATGGACTACGACGACGAACTGCTCGAACCGGGCGGGGACGTGTACGACCGGGGGGCCGGCCTGATCGATCCCTCCCCCCGGGCCCGCGAACGACTGGGACTCGAGGAGGAGGGCAAACTGCAGCCGGGCGACGTCATCCGGGCCATCCTCACGGCCGACGTGGACCTGCTCTGGAACGGGGGCATCGGAACCTACGTGAAGGCCTCGGGGGAGAGCCACGCGGCGGTCGGGGACCCGAAGAACGACGCCGTCCGCGTGGACGCCCCCCAGGTGCAGGCCGACGTGGTGGCGGAGGGCGGCAACCTCGGCATCACCCGGAAGGGACGGGTTGAGCTGGACCGACACGGTGTCCGACTGAACACGGATGCCGTGGACAACAGCGGAGGCGTGGACCTGTCGGATCACGAGGTCAACCTGAAACTGTTCTTCCGTGAGATGGAACGACGGGGGGACCTGGAGCGGGAACGCCGCAACGACCTCCTGGAGGCGCTGGCCGGGGACGTCGTCCAGCGGGTGCTCGACCACAGCGATCGGCAGTCGGCCGTCATCGGACTGGAGCGGCTGGACGCCGGACGGCGGCTGGAGGACTACCGGGAACTCATGGACCACCTGGAGGCCTCGGCGGACCTGGATCGATCCATCGAGGCCCTGCCGGACGAACGGGAGATGCGGGACCGACAGCGCACCGGGCGGGACATGACTCGCCCGGAGCTGGCGGTTCTTCTCAGCTACGTCAAACAGGACCTTCAGCGGCGAACCCGCGGCTGCGAATGGCCGGAGGAGTGGGTCCTCGAGGCATCCCTCCGGCAGTATTTTCCCGATCGGGTCGTCGACCTGGGTGTCGACCGGCTGGAGGATCATCCCCTCCGCCGGGAACTCGCCCTGACCACCCTGGTCAACGACGTCGTCGACCGGGCCGGCGTCACCTACTTCCACCGGCTCAACCGCGAAACCGGCGCCGGCCCGCGGGAACTTCTCCTCTGGTATCGAGCCGCGGACCAGCTGGCCTGCGGGGCCCACCTCCGGCGGGTGATCCGGGAGGCCGAGGGAACGGTCCCGAACGAGGAACTCTACCGGACCTGGCGCTGGATCCAGGACCAGCTCGCCGGGGTCGTCGCCTGGATG
>CAZEBV010000250.1:0-1627 GCA_964510695.1 uncultured bacterium | reverse complement strand
ATCGGCCGGCTGGCCGTAGAGGTCCACCGCCACGATCGCCCGGGTCTCGGGTCCGATGCGCTCGGCCACCCGGTCCGGGTCGAGGTTGAACGTCGTCGGGTCGATGTCGGCGAACACCGGGCGCACGCCCATGTGAAGCAGGGGTTCCACGGTCCCCACGAAGGTGAAGGGCGTGGTGATGACCTCGTCGCCCGGCTCGAGGTCAAGCGCCCGGTAGATGAGCTTCAGCGCCGCGGTGCCGCTGCTGACGCCGAGACAGTGGCGGGTACCGCAGTACCCGGCGAACGCCTCCTCGAAGGATTCCACCGGTTCCCCGAGGACGAAGGAGGTGGTCTCAAGCACCTCGCGCAGCGCCGCGTCAATCTCCTCGCGGATGGTCTCGTACTGCCGGTGGAGGTCGTGCACAGGGATTTCCATGGAGCAGCGCCCTCCCGATCAGAAGTTGGGAAAGTATAGGGAAGGGGCCCCTTCAGTTGAAGTTGAACAGGTCCCGGAGCCACCCCATCGGGTTCCACCCGGTCCCGGGCCGACGCCGCTGGTGTTCCCGACGGAGAATCGAACGTTCACGGTGATCGTAGGCCTCCCGGTGCTCCCGCCACTCCCGTTCCAGGGTCTCCCGGGGGGCCCGTCGACACAGCCGCCGGAACCGCTCGAGGGTGGGGGGCCGAACGTCGTCCGGTTCGGTGTCGGCCCCCTCATCGTCCTCCTCCACCGGCAGGGATTCGTCCAGGGTTCGACCGGCCGGCCGCCAGTCGTCGGACCCGGCGCGGCAGATCGGGGTCGAGGGGGCCACGACGCCGGCCAGGTCCGCCCGGGACACCGGACCCCGCACCGTGTCCCCGTCCCGGTAATACCATCGGTCGGCGTCGGTCACCGTTTCCCCCCCGCGTTCCCCTCGCGGATCCGGCCCGGACCGCGGGTGTGGCGCACCCGGATCGTGTCCCCGTCGGTGAACATGTAGATCGATCCGTCCCGGTCCGTGCGGTGGATGGTGGAACGGGTCCGACGCACCCGCCGAAGGACGGCCGTGTCCGGGTGACCGAACGGGTTGTTCCGCCCGACGGAGAAGACGGTGTGGCGGGGGGAAACGAACCGCAGAAACCTCTCTCCGCTGGAGGTCCGGCTGCCGTGGTGGGGGGCCTTCAGGACGTCCACGTCCAGCTGGCGCCCCCACCGAAGCAAAAGGGACCGCTCGTGCGGCCGTTCGATGTCCGCCGGGAACAGCCACTCCGTGGACCCGTAGGCCACCAGGACGCACAGGCTGCTGGCGTTGGCCGAGGACGCCCGGGGGGCCGTGCGCAAAAGCCATCCTCGAACGGCCGGACCCAGGTCGAGCCGGCTGCCCGGCTTGAGAGTGCCTCCCGCCCCACGAGGCACCCGGATCGTCGGGGAGCGCCCCTCCGGGAGCCGCGCCACCGTCCGTCGGAGGGCCCGCCGGGACCGGGACGGATGATCGCTGCCGGCCTCCCAGATCTCCCCCACGGGCATCGAGCCCACCAGCCGGGCGGCGCCGCCGATGTGATCGCTGTGAGGATGGGTCAAAATCAGATAATCTAGCCGCTCGATTCGGTTGCGCCGCAAAAACGGGTGCACCACGCGGCTGAAGGCGTTGCGGTTTCGACCCATC
>CAZEBV010000249.1:0-1637 GCA_964510695.1 uncultured bacterium | reverse complement strand
CACCCGATCGATCGCCTCCCGGAGGGAGCTCAGGGCGGCGGCCCCGGACCGGCCGTCGGGCATCCCGCTCAGCAGGACGTCCTCGGGGACGTCCCCGACCGGTTCCCAGTCCCACTGCCCGGCCGGGTCGCCCGGACGGCGTTCTTCGAACCAGTCCCGGACCCGGGGCGGACCCACCAGAAGCAGATGTTCGTCCCGGCGAAGCTCCTCGAGCAGGCAGGGAAGAAGCTGAGGCGCCACGCCGGCCGGGTCGCCGGTGCTGACCACGAACCGTCGAATGTCAGCCACGCTCCGGGGGCCGGTCGTCCATTCGACGCCGGACCGAGGGCGGGATGGTGACCGCGTAGCTCTCCCGAAGACGGTCGGCCAGCTCCTCCCGCAAAAAACGGCGCCGATAGCCCCGATAGGCCTCCAGGGCGTCCGGGTCCAGGGAACTCTCCTCCGGGTCGAGCCGCAGCCCGGTGGGCATGACGATGGCGTAACGGTCCCGGAGGGCGAACGGCCGACTGATGGCGTGAAGCGGAAGACGATAAAGACGGTACTCAATGGCCGGGCTGAACTGCCCCCAGTGGAACCAGCCCAGATCACCGCCCTCGCCCATCCGGCCGAGCTTCACGGAGTAACGTTCGAAGAGTCGGTTCCAGGTCGATTGCCGGGGGTCCCGGTTGAGCCAGCGGTAAAGGTCCCAGGCCCGGGGAAGGGACTCCACGAGGATCAGGCGGGCCCGCACGCGGGCTCCCGCCGGCCGCGTGTCCCGCCGGTCGTCGGACGGGTAGACTTCCCTCATCAGGCGCGAGGTCACGATTTCACGCTGTATCCGTTCCCGAATCCGACGGCGAAACTCGGCCTCGGAGAGGGAACGCTGGCGCAAAAACTTCCGGAAACGCGACCCGGCCCGCTCCCGCATCATGTCCATCCGCCGCTGGACGAGTCGGTCCACCTGACCGGTGTCGGGAAGAAGATCACGGTCCCGGGCGGCCTGCACCAGCAGAAGACGATCCACCAGGTTCCGGAGGCGATCCCGCGTGAGCGAGGATTCCCCGTAGCGTTCCTGGTAATCCCTCATCGTCACGGCCCGGTCCCCGACCACCGCCAGGACCCGGTTGATGGGCCGGGGGTCCAGACCGGTGTCGGGGCTTCGGGTCCGGGCGGGCTCCTCGGCGTCGAGGGGACGAAGGGGGGGCTCGGGCCGGGCCGGGGCCCCGAGGGAAACCCCCGGCAGAAGGGTTCCAAGGAGAATCCCCAGGAGAGCGGCCGCGCGGGTCAACCGGGACATGAGCCTACCTCCGGTACGGCCGGGTCCTTCCGTCGAAACGTCGGCGGGGGTCGATGCTTCCCTCGAAACGCCACAGTGTAGGCAAAAAAACCCCCCCTTCCCCCCCCCCCCCCACCGCCCCGGCCCCGGGGAAGCAGGAGAACCTCGGCGGGTGATGCCCGTCGAGCGTTGACCAGTTAAGATGTACGCTGCTCGCCGACGGGGAAGTCCGAATCATCCCCCCTATTCCTACCGGGAGGTCGTTTACCATGGCCAGCGACGTCACCGTGATGATTCCCACCCCCCTTCGAGAACACACCGACGGGGAAAGCGAGGTCGAAGCCCGGGGTGAGACCGTCGGGGAGATCCTCGACGATCTCGA
>CAZEBV010000248.1:0-1724 GCA_964510695.1 uncultured bacterium | reverse complement strand
CACCTGCTCGAGGTGTCCCTCGACGAGGAGGATCAGCGGGTGATCGCCCGGGTTCTCATGGTGCGTGACGTCGAGGGGCACCGGGCGGACGTGGTGACCCGAAAGACCGCGCGGGCCCTGGCCGCCTGGGAGGGCCGAACCGAGGTGGGTGAAGAGGACGTCGAGGAAGCCCTTCGGCTCGCCCTCCTGCACCGGGACCCGGATCCCTCCGACCCGCCGACCGGCCCGAACGGCGGGGATGCCCCCCGCGCCAGGTCGGAGGGGCCGTTCCGCGAGCCGGAAAACGGCGGTCCCGATTCCTCGGAGCACCGTGGGGAGGACCGACCCGTGCCCCCCGAGGAGGACCCGGCCCGCGGCCGGGAACCGCCGCGGACCGATCCCCCGGAGGGTCCGTCCCCGACGCCCCGCGGGTTCGCGGCCGGGAAGGCCGCCGCCGGCGGATCCCCGCTTCGGGGGCCCGGGCCCCGGGGGGGGCGCCTCGATTTGGCCCGGTCGCTTCTGCAGCAGAGTCGACGGGTCATCCGGGGCGGAGCGCGTTCGCTGCGCTGGGAGGACCTCCGGTTTCGACCCCGGGGCGGGGTGGATCCCGTCCTGCGGGTTTTCGTGGTGGATACCAGCGCCTCCATGGCCGAGGCCGGGCGGCTGGGGCGCCTGAAGGGGTACCTTCTCGGACGGCTTCGTGAGCGGAACGTCCGGGACCGCGCGGCCCTGCTGGAGTTTCGCGGTACGGGAGGACGTCTCCTCCTCGAGCCCACCGAACGACTGCCGCGCGTGAGACGAGCTCTGAGCCGGCTGCCGGCCGGCGGGGGCACCCCGGCGGCTCGGGGGCTTCGCTTCGCTCGGCGGTGGCTCGAAACCCTCCCGGGTCGACCCCGCCCCCGGGTCGAGATCACCCTCTGTTCGGACGGGCGTTTCCCCGTGGACGGAGGGGTCCTGGAGGCGATGGTCCGGCTGGGGCGGCAGGGCCGACTCCGGTTTCTCGACGTCGGGGAGGAGGACTGGGGCGCCCTGGGTCCGCTGGCGGACCGGCTGGGCTGTCCCTACCATCGCCCGGGGGATCGAGTGGCCTGACGGTGAAACGTGCGGGCGTCCGACACGATTCAACCCATCACGGCGCAGGGAGGTGACGCGCGGTGGCCGACGAACAGGATCACGAGGAGAAGATGAAACGGATCAAGGAGGTCAAGGATCGACTGTACGCCGACGCGGACGCCGAGAAGGGACTTTTGATCGTGCACACGGGGACCGGCAAGGGGAAAACCACGGCCGCCATGGGCATGGTGCTTCGCTGCCTCGGACACGGCATGCGGGTGGGCGTGGTCCAGTACGTGAAGGGAACCCGCGAGACCGCCGAGGCCGTGGCCCTCCGGGAGCATTTCCCGGATCTGATCGATTTTTACCGCATGGGAGAGGGGTTCACCTGGGAGACCCAGGACCGGGATCGGGACCGTCGGGCCGCCCGGGACGCCTGGCAGCGTTCGCGGGCGATGGTCGACTCGGGGAACTACGATTTCGTCCTGCTGGATGAGCTCAACATCGTTCTCAGCGACGATCTGCTTTCGGTCGACGATGTTGTGGACCACCTGGGGAACCGACCCGAGGACCTGCACGTCGCCGTCACCGGACGCCGCGCCCCGTCCTCCCTGAAGCAGGCCGCGGACCTCGTGACCGAGATGCGGCTGGTCAAGCATCCTTTTCAGGAGCAGGGTGTCGGGGCTCAGCCC
>CAZEBV010000247.1:0-1798 GCA_964510695.1 uncultured bacterium | reverse complement strand
CTCCGGGAACGGACGGCCCCTACTGAGAAATGGTCTGAGACTGTGAGTCTGGTGCCGGCCAACCGGGCCGGCCGCACACGGGCCCGAGCCCGGATGAATATCGCTGCTCTACACCGTGGACCGGGGCGCCGACTCGGGCACGCCTCGAAGGGACTGCCTCGACGGGCGAGGAGGCTGTCTCCACGCGGGAGTCGTCCGGGGTCAAAAACCAATCGACCCGTCCCGGAGCTTCATTTATATTGGCGGGAGGCGCGGACGACGACGATTGACCGATCCGGTGGTCAACCCACCCGCCCCGGAGGCAGGGCCATGACGGAGGAACCCGACGAGGAGGACGTGGTTCGGCGGAGTCCCGACCGCTCCGAGCACGGGGCTCCGTCGGTGGGGGCCGTGGTCAGCGACCGTTTCGACACCGACGAGATCTTCCAGCGGATCGTCACCGCCGCCGACGAAGAGGTCGAAACGACCTTCCGCGAACTGTTTTTTAGCGCGCTGGCGGGCGGGCTGGCCATTACGATCACCTTCCTCCTGTACGCCTCCCTTTACGCGAAGACAGGCGGGCATCCGATCCTGAGCGCGATTCTCTACCCGATCGGGTTCGTCTACATCATCCTGGGCGGCTACCAGCTTTACACCGAGAACACCCTTCCCCCGGTCACCCTGGTGCTCGAAAGGCTCATGAGCGTGCCCTGGCTGCTGTACGTCTGGGGGGTGGTCTTTTTGGGCAACGCGGTCGGAGGCGTGATGGGGGGGCTGGTGCTGTCCGCCACGGACGTTTTGTCCGGGGACGCCGCGCACGCGGCATCGACCCTCGCGATGGAGGGGATGTCGATTCCGTTCTGGACCCTGTTCTTCAAGGCGGGCTTCGCCGGGTTCATCGTGGCCGGGGTCGTGTGGCTCGACTACGCGGCCCGGGACATGATCTCCCGCCTGGTGCTGGTGTACATGGCCTTTTTATCCATTCCGCTGGCCAACCTCTACCACAGCGTGGTCTCCGTGACGGAGTGGGCTTACCTCGTCTTCGAGGGCGAGGCCGCGCTGCTCGCCGGTCTGGGGGGCTTCGTGCTGCCGGTGCTTCTGGGGAACACGCTGGGGGGCGTCATTCTCGTGACCGTGGTCAACTACTTTCAGACGACCGAAAAACGGGTCAGCGAGGCCCGAAAACGTGGACTGGAACGTCAGCTCGGCCTCGGCGAGTCCCTGCTGGGGGGGCTGGTTGGCCGGGGCTACGTGCCGATCATCCGGGGGAATTCCGGTCCGCCCGACGCCGCGCGGGAACCCTGATACGCTCGGGGCTGCGCGAAAGGACCCCGCGACCCCGTCAGGAGGTCCCCTGCTTGCGCTCCCGGTCGAACGCCTCACGGTAGCGGCCGGCGAGATCGGACTCGGAGGAAACCTTCCGCACCGCATCCTCGAACTGGGAGGCGGTAACGCCCGCCTCATCCAGGTACCGTTCGGCACGGTCCGGATTCTTGTGGATGCGGGCCCCCAGTCGGCCGAGCTGCTCGGGGGTCAATCCGTGGATCCGGGGACCCCGCTCGGCGGTCACACCACAGCCGCCCAGAAGCAGCGGAACCATCACAAGACAAACGGCCGCGATCCCTCCGGCGATTCGCATCGTCAGCGGCGACCCCGCGCCCCGGGCGCCCCGGCGGGTCCGGCGGGTGAGCCGGCCCCCACACCGGGCCGTGGGGATCCGTCCGACCGGCCCGCGCCCGACCCCGAGGATCGCTCGGCCCGTCGACGTTCGACGGCCTCCTGAACGTCCTGGGGCACGTAGTTCTGAGCCACCGGCGAG
>CAZEBV010000246.1:0-1816 GCA_964510695.1 uncultured bacterium | reverse complement strand
GGCAGGGCGACGTTAACGCCTTTCTGCTTCCCGTCGAACCGCCCGTCCACGTCGAGGAAACCCGAGGTGGTCGGGGCCAGCGGACGAAGGTCCGTTCCCCGCAGCTCGTCCAGGAAACCGGCCAGTTCGTCGACGGACTCCGTTTTCCAGCGCTCGGCCACGGTGAACCCACCGAAGGTGGCCGGCTCGAAGCCCCCCTCCAGGATGGCCTCCATGGCCTCGCGGGCCGCCTCGTAGGACAAAGAATCACTGGATTCGGGCCCCGTGCCCATGGTGGACATGAACCCTTTCAGTCGGTTTTCCACGGAACGATCGCCCCCCCTGGGGAAACTCGTCGGACGGCGTGTTTATTATACACGCACGGACGATACGATTCCGACGACCGAGGGTTTTTGATCCACGATGGGCGACGACACCGTCAGCTTCGTGGTCCCGACCTACCGGGAAGCCGACGGCATCGCCGAGCACCTTCGATACCATCTGGACCGGTTCGACGTCCGTGACCTCGTGGTCGTGGACGGTGGAAGCCCGGACCACACCGTCCGGCTCGTGCGTGAGTTCGGGGACCCGGTCCGGCTCCTCCAGGTCAGTCCGGCGGGACGGGCCCGTCAGCTCCACCAGGGCATCCGGGCGGCCGGAGGGGACTGGATCCTGATGCTTCACGCCGACACGTACCTGCCGGAGGACTTCGCCCTGGACTCCATCGTAACGGGGGAGGGCCGGTGGGGATGGTTCGACTGCCGGCTGGACGCGGAGGGGCTAACCTATCGGATCATCGAACGGGGCATATCCTTCCGTTCGGCCCTGTTCTCCAGCCCCACGGGTGACCAGGCCCTCTGGGTCCACCGTGACCTCCTCGAGGCCGCGGGGGGCATCCCCCGGCTCCCCCTCATGGAGGACGTCGAACTGGTCCGCCGGCTGCGTCGACGGGAGCCGGGGCGGCGATTCCGCCATCCCGTCACCACCAGTGCCCGCCGCTGGCGGGAGAACGGCGCGTGGCGTACGATCCTGCTGATGTGGGGGTTGAAACTCGCCTACTACGCCGGGGTTCCTCCCCGGCGTTTGAAGCGCTGGTACACCTGATCATCCACCGGGAGGCACCCCGCGATGTCCGAGGACCCCTCGTCCCTGTTCGTCACCTCCACCGGCACCGAGATCGGCAAGACCGTGGTCTCCACGCTTTTCGTCCGGATCCTGTCCGGGACGGATCGGTCGGTGGGTTACTTCAAACCGGTCGCCAGCGGCTGCGGGGAGACCGAGTACGGGTATCGCTCCCCCGACGAGGTCGAGGTGATCCGCGGCACGGCCCTGCCGCCGGATCGGGTTCACGCCGGGGCCCGCTACGACGCCCCGCTGTCCCCGGATCGGGCGGCCCGCAGGGAGGGTGAGTCGATCGAACTGGACCCCCTCCTCGACGGGTGGGAGCGCCTGCGAACCCGCTACGACTCGGTGGTCGTGGAGGGGATCGGCGGCGTGGCCGTCCCCTTCTCCCCCCGGGCGGACGTGGCCGACCTGGCCGCCCGCGTCGATGTCCCCACGGTGCTGGTGGTCTCCAGCGGCCTGGGCACCATCAGCCACACCCGCACCGCCGTGGGCCACCTTCGGGACGCCGGCGTGCCCACGGCCGGCATCCTTTTGACCCCGGCCAGGGGCGAGGAGATCGAGACGGTCAACCGGGATCACCTGCGTGAAATCTACCCGGACCGGCCCGTGGAACTGCTGGCCGAATTCGAGCCGACCGCCGATCGGCTCGGAGGAGCCCGGGACGTCGGCGAGCGATTCCTGCGGACCCTGAACCTGATACACTAGCCGCGAG
>CAZEBV010000245.1:0-1902 GCA_964510695.1 uncultured bacterium | reverse complement strand
TTGAATCCGTTTCCCGCAGCGGCGGTCACTTCGGCGCGAGCCTCGGGGCCTGCGAGTTGACGGTGGCCCTTCACTACGTGTTCAACTCCCCCCGTGACAAACTGGTCTGGGACATCGGCCACCAGGCCTACATCCATAAAATGATCACCGGCCGCAACGAACGCCTCGAGACCATTCGCCAGCACGACGGCCTGGCTCCCTTCCTGAAACGAAGCGAATCCGAGCACGACGTCTTCAACGCCGGGCACGCGTCCACCTCCATCTCGGCCGCCGTGGGGATTGCCGAGGCTTTCCGCCGCCAGGAACGGGACGACGACGTGGTGGCCATCATCGGGGACGGGGCCATGACCGCCGGCATGGCCTACGAGGCGCTCAACAACGCGGGCTGGGAGGAGTCCAACCTCATCGTGGTCCTGAACGACAACGGCATGTCCATCGCCCGCAACGTGGGGGCCATCCGGGAGTACTTCAACCGCATGATCCACCTGCCGGCCTACGAGGAGTTCAAAGCCACCATCAAACAGGTTCTGGGATCCCTGCCGGGGGTCGGGGAACAGGCCGTGGACCTCGCCGGGCGGGCCGAAGTCAGCCTCAAGAACCTCGTGATCCCACGAATCATGTTCGAGGAACTGGGGTTCGACTACTTCGGACCGGTGGACGGCCACGACGTGGAGGACCTGCTTGAGGAGTTCCGCCGGGTTCGGGACGGGGAGGGCCCCCGGTTCGTGCACGTGCTGACGGAGAAGGGACACGGCTACGAGCCGGCCCGCGGGGGCCGCTACGCGGGGCACTCCACCAGTCCCTTCGACATTGAGACCGGGGAAACGAAGAACAACGGGGGTCCGAGCCTGCCGAAGTGGTCCGCCTGGGCCTCGGGAACCCTCACGGAGCTGGCGGAGGAGAACGAACGCATCCAGGCCATTACCGCGGCGATGCGCAAGGGCACCCAGACCGTCCAGTTCAAGGAACGTCATCCCGACCGGTTCTACGACGTGGGCATCGCCGAACAGCACGCGGTAACCTTCGCCGCCGGACTCGCCACCCAGGGCGACGCCCCGGTGGTGGCGATCTACTCGACCTTCCTCCAGCGGGCCTTCGACCAGGTGGTTCACGACGTCTGCCTGATGGACCTTCCGGTTCGGTTCATGATCGATCGGGCCAGCATCGTCGGGGGAGACGGGGATACCCACCAGGGCATCCACGACATGGTGTTCCTTCGGTCCCTTCCCAACATCGTGCTGGGCGCCCCCAAAGACGAGTTCGAACTGCAGCGCTACGTCCTGACCGCCGTCGAGTACGACGAGGGGCCCTTCGCCTTCCGGTTCCCCCGCCTTCGAGTGAGCTCCCCCGAGCCCCGTCCGGTGGAGGAGCTTACGCCGATTCCCATCGGCCGGGGCGTGATGGAGCGGGAGGGGGACGACGTGGCCCTCGTGGCGGTGGGGACCATGGTCCCGGTGGCCCTGGACGCCGCCCGGCAGCTGGAGCAGGACGGGATCTCCGCCCGGGTCGTCAACGGCCGGTGGGTCAAACCCCTCGACCGGGATTTGATCACGGACGCGGTTCGGGAGACGGGGGCCGTCGTCACCCTCGAGGAGGGCCGGACCGAGGGCGGCTTCGGATCCGCGGTCCTCGAGCTGATGTCGGAGCAGCGTCTCGATCGACCGACCCGCCGCATGGGGGTTCCCCGTGGAATCGTCCAGCACGGGAGCCGGGACCGCTACCTGGAGGAGTTCGGCCTGACCGGGGAGGGTGTCGCGGCGACCGCGAGAACGCTGCTCGACCGTCATGAAACCCCGGCGTCTTGACAAGCTCCTGGTCGAACGGAATCTCGCCCGGAGCCGCGCCCGAGCCCGGACTCTGATCGAGGAGGACCGGGTGCTCGTCGACGGGTTCCCCGCCGAA
>CAZEBV010000244.1:0-1965 GCA_964510695.1 uncultured bacterium | reverse complement strand
ACCGTTTTCGTCTTTCCTTCAACCGTCCGCTTCCCGAGGAAGAGAAGGAGTATTTGAAGGAATTAAACATGAAATACAAGCGGGGCGGCGAGGGCCGACCGCCCGCCTACCAGTTCCAGCGCAGGGACCGCGAGGAGGTCGAGCGGGTGCGTGATCTTCTCGAGCGACGATACGGCGGGGAGGACAGTCCCCTCGAGGCCCGCTTCGAGCCGGCCGGGTCGGCCTGATCAGCCCTCCTCGTCGTCCTCTTGGGGGAGTTCCTGGGGAAGGTAGTCGTCCAGCCGCTTCTTGGCCTTGCTTCGGGGACAGTCCAGGATCGCCATGATTTCCCCGATGATGAACTGCTGGGCCGTGTCGTAGAAGCGCTTCTCGGTCATGTTCAGTTCCTGGTCCAGGAACCGCGTGTGCAGTTTCTGAAGTCCCTCCATCATGACGTCCAGGTTGGCCTCCCGAACGTCGTCGAGCATGGACTGCAGGGATTTCCGGTGGATCTTGTCCGGATGTTCTCCTTCCTCCGGGTCGTATGTCTCGTGGATGCCGCTCTGAACGGTCTCGAGTTTCCCGAAGAAATCATCCTCGTCCGTCGGGGGGCGTACCCCGACGTCCTCGGTTTCGTTTTTCGGGAACATCACGGTCTGCTGCTTCAGCATGATGTCCACCACGAAATATTCCTTTTCCTCCTCGTTGCGTTCGATCGGGCGCTCATCGATAATGCGGCCGGCCCCATAATGGGGGTAAACGACGGTATCTCCGGTTTTCCAGTCCTGTGACAAGGGTCTCGACCTCCCGGTGTTCAGTCGTTGGTTGTGCTCGGGGTGCGAGGGCGTGCCGTGGGTCCTCCGACGTCGGCACAAACCCGTTCCGGGCACGAAGAAACGACCGCGAATGGGTGGAGGAACGTGAACACTTTCCAGCGGATGCAAACAAAATCCTTCCTTATTCTACCCTCTTTCGATTCGTCTTGAAACCATCGAGGCTCCCCGGAGCCCGGCCGCTGACGGGGACGGGTGCGGCATGACACGATCGGCCTGTCGACTCTGCGGAGCCGAAACCCGGCGGGTTTTGAGGGCTTCCCTCCGGGACCGGGAGGCGGAATACGTGCGCTGCTCCCGGTGCGAGTACCTCGCCGTGCGGCGACCCCGTCGGTTCGCGGGCTCGGACGACGATTCACCCTCCCCCTTGGACACGGGGCGTCTCGAGCGCTGTCTTCGGAACAGCCGGACGGTCTCGACCCTGCTGTGGTTGTTCTACGGTCGGGGGGACCGCTACCTGGATTACGGGGGAGGACACGGTCTGTTCACCCGTCGGATGCGGGACCTCGGCTTCGACTTCTCGGTGTACGATCCCCACGCCCGAAACCTCCATGCCCGGGGATTCTCGCACGAGCCGGAGGGGTCCGGGGCCTTCCGGCTGGTCACCCTCCTGGAGGTGATCGAACACGTTCGGGACCCGATGTCGGTGATCCAGGAGGCCCTCGACGAGACCGGACGGGGGAACCTGCTGCTGGGAACGCGGCTCTACGGTGATTCGGTTCCCGAGCCGGAGTGGTGGTATTACATGCGCTCCACGGGGGAACACATCGGTTTCTTCAACCGGGTGACCCTGGAGTACCTGGGCGAGCGGCTTGAACTCGACGTGCACACGGACGGGCGATCCATGCACCTGCTGACGGACCGGGACCTCCCGGGATGGTCGGTGTGGTTCTGCCTCCGCCACGGGCACCGAACGTTTCGATGGATTCGTCCCTGGATGGGCTCCCGCACGGAGGACGATTTGCGATCCCGGCAGGAAGCCGTGCCCCGTGACGACGGTCCCTGACGGCCCGTCCCCCCCTCTCCGCCTGGGGGTCGTCTGTGACCCTCTCCGGGGGGAGGTATCCGGGCCCTCGCGGTACCTCAGGGAGGTACTGCGCCGACTCCACCGCCTGGCGCATCGAGCTTCCGCCTCGCGACTGACCAGCGGCCC
>CAZEBV010000243.1:0-1973 GCA_964510695.1 uncultured bacterium | reverse complement strand
GTCCCGTCAAATCCCTCGGACCCGAAGGGACCCGGGGGGTCCATTTAGTCATCCGATCCTGTGGGGGATCCGAACTGAGCCGCCCTGGCGGCGCGGGACGAACCGTTGACAAACGAGATGTGGTTCCCGTAGAATCCGCTGGTTTTCTACCATCCAACCCACACCGGGAGGGGGATCTTCCCTCATGCTTCGACGACCGCCGGTTTTCGCCTCGCTTCTGGCCTGTTTCCTGTTTTTGACGTCGGGCTGGATCACCCCGGTTCGGGCTCAGTTCGTCCCCGCCAAGAGCTACTCCTACCTGCGGACGGGGGGCCATTACAGCGAGGCGGACGTGGCCGGTGGAGAGCGGAACGGCTGGGGGCTGTCCCCGTCCTTCTCCCGGGAACTGTCCGAGATGCTCCACCTTCCGGGCGGCCTGGAGTACCGCCGGAGTCATCAGCCCGGCACGACGGTCGACCTGGTGAGCTGGCGGGCCCGAGCCGGGCTCGGCCTCGACGTGGATCTCGGGGAGGCCGCCAGCGCCTACCTTCGAACCCAGCTTCAGTGGACCCAGCTGGAGTCCGAGGGGGATCGCTGGAACGAGGTCGTGGGCCACTACAGCACGGGCCTTCGCTGCCAGGCGCTTGATTCGCTGGAACTGAACGCCGAGGTTTCCTACGTCGACCACGACGAGGAAATCGCCTCCGACGCCTCCACGAACTATCAATACAGCGCGATCTATTATCCGAACCCCGACGCCCGTCAGCTGGTGGGCGGCGTGGGTCCCTTCTACCGATACGAAGACCTCGGCGACGTGGACACGGATATCTTTGGCCTGCAGGTGGCCTGGTACTTCCGCTGAGTTCCCCCGCGGTTCCACCAGCCGGAATCGCCTCGGGGTCAGGCCGATCACCGTCCGGCGCGGATCGGTTTACGCCTCTTCGTGTTCCCGCAGGAATTCGTTCGGGTTGAGCACGTCGATGCCCCCGTAGGAACCGACCTCACGCAGGGTCTCGTCCCCGGTGACCACGGCCGCGGCGTCGAGCTTCACGGCGGCCTCGAGGAACTTATCGTCGTCGGGGTCCCGCTCGACGATACGCAATTCCGGCGTCTGCGCCGCGAATATTAGGTTGTATTGGTCCCGGAACAGTTCCAGCAGCTCCGCGTATTCGTTCTCCTCGTCCAGGCCCATTGCCGCCAGGACACGGACGTATTCGTCCAGGATCGACTCCGAAAGACAGAGCGTGATTTCTCCCCGCTTCCAGCGGTCGATGACCCGTCTGGGTTTGCCGCCAAAAAACGACGACACGAAGACGTTAGTGTCGACGACGACCTTCACGGGGATCCGCTGCGGACGGACTCGAGGACCGTTTCGACGTCCTCCCGTTCGTAGCCCTTCCGGCGAAGCTTGCTGCCGGTGCGCTCCCACAGATCGTCCACGTACGCTTCGATGTCACGGTCTTTCACGTAGTCCGAGATCAGCTCCCGAACCACCTCGCTCGAATTCTTTCCCTCCCGGCGGGCCAGCCGGTCGAGCCTCCGCTTGAGGGTTTCCTCCAGGCGGACGTTCAACTGGGATTCCATCGCTTCGGGCTCCTTTCGATGATCCCGCGAATTGTCCATTGTGTAATACAGTCTATCAAACGGCGGTGGCAGTGCCGGCATCGCGGGGGGGCGGGTTCATTGACGGTTATTCTCTTTTTTCAGGGCCCTCCTGGTTTCCGGAACGACGGGCACGACCCGGGCCGGTCCGTCCTCTCTCCCTCGATGGGAGGGAGTTATAGAGAGGGTGAATGGGCGGTTCTGGGCCCTCCTGATTGGATGTTCCCCCATGGTCAATGGGAAGCCTTCACCCCCACCCCGGCCCTCCCCCGTCGAGGGGGAGGGGGGGACGGGCAGATGAGACTTCCGCCGAGGGGATGGGGGGCGAAGCCCCGCTGGGTCCGGGGCGGCTTTCGCTGTTGAAGAGGTACGCTTGATCCTGGACGATAATC
>CAZEBV010000242.1:0-2080 GCA_964510695.1 uncultured bacterium | reverse complement strand
GCCGTCCTCGTGCTCGCGGTGGCCCCGGCCGTCCTCCCCTTCGCCTTCCGGTGGTCGGAGATGCCGACCTTCGGGCATTTGGCCGGGACCGTCTCCGAAGAGGCGTACCTCACGGAGAACGAGGATCCCGACGTCTACCTGTGGGGCCGGGCGGCCCGCTGGCTCGACCGTCGCCTGTCCCCCGAGGACCGGGTGCTCCTTCTCTTCGAGGGCCGCGGATTCCACCTTGAGACCCCTGCAATCCAGGACAACCTCCTGGCGAACTGGCCGCTGCTGGCCCCGCGCCTCGAGCCCGGGGACTGCCTCGCCCGGGCCGGGGTCAGTCACGTGCTGGTGAACTACGGAGTGCTCGACGTCCACCTCACCCACGGGATGCCGCCCCGGGCAGTGGCCTGGTCCGCGTTTCCGGCCTTCGCCCGTCGGTGCCTGAGGAGGGAGGCCGTGCGCTACCCCTACGTTCTGTATAGCGTCGTCGACGGAGGGGGACAGCCACACGGGACGTCGGCGGATACCCGCGAGGGCGAGGAGCCATGACAAAGCTCGTGATCCAGATTCCGTGCTACAACGAGGAGGCGACCCTCCCGGAGACCCTCGCCGGCCTTCCTCGCGAGGTGCCGGGGGTGGACGAGGTCGAGGTGCTGGTCGTGGACGACGGGAGCGAGGACCGCACGGTCGAGGTGGCGCACGAACATGGTGCCGACCACGTGCACGAGCTGGGGACCCACCTAGGTCTCGCCCGCGCTTTCGAGGCGGGACTCCGGGTGGCTGTCGCCCGTGGTGCGAACGTGATCGTGAACACCGACGCGGACAACCAGTACCGCTCGGACGACATCCCGAAGCTGGTGGCGCCGATTCTGGACGGCGAGGCCGAGATCGTGGTGGGGACGCGGCCGATTGGGGAGATCGAGCACTTCTCGCCCCTGAAAAAGGGCCTGCAGAAGCTGGGGAGCTGGGTGGTTCGAAAGGTCAGCGGGACCGAGATCCCCGACGCGGCAAGCGGGTTCCGCGCTCTCTCACGGGACGCCGCCCAGCGGGTCAAGGTCTTCAACGACTACAGCCACACCCTGGAGACGATCATCCAGGCGGGCCACAAGGGGATGGCGATCACCTCGGTGCCCATCCGGACCAACGAGCAGGTCCGACCGTCACGCCTGTACGGGAGCCTGCTCGGCTACCTCCGCCGGCAGGCAGTGACGATCGTCCGGATCTTCATGACCTACCGGTCGTTCGAGTTCTTCGCGATGCCGGGGACGGTGGCATTCCTGGCCGGCTTCGCCATCGGCCTGCGCTTCCTCTGGTTCTTCGCCACAGGGGACGGCGCGGGACACGTGCAGTCCCTCATCCTCGCGGCGCTGCTGATGGGGACGGGGTTTTTCCTGGTCGTGATCGGGCTGCTCTCCGACCTGGCGTCGGTGAACCGGAAGCTGCTGGAGGACCTGGACTGGCGGCTCCGCCAGATCGAGAAGGTCCGGCCGGAGCCGTGACCGCAGCCGGGTCAGCCGTCGTCGGAGCGGCTCCCTTCGACCCTCATCTTGATGCCGTAGAAGGTGAGCACGGCCCCGAGGGCGATGACACCCACGAGGTTCGAGATGGTGAAGAGGGCCCCGACGAGGATCAGGTAACCCACGTACTCGGCCAGCAGACCGACCTGCTTCTTTCGCATGCTCTCCCCCTGGTTTGCTTGCCCCACGCCTTGCCGAGCGGAAAGGTTTCGTCTACCTAAATGACCGTTCCGCGACCGAAGAAGCTACGAGCCGCCATCGGGGCGGACAAGCGAACCGCAATCCCTAGACTTCCACCAGCGACGAACTCATGACTCGAGCCCTGCCCTCAGGGCGCATCACGAGCACGGTAACGGCCGCCGGATTGGTGGCCCTCACGATTCCGATGCCCGCGTGCGGTCAGGCGGCAGTCGACGATTCGAGTGGACCCGCCACCATCGATGGCTACGGTCCTGTCTCGTGGGGCGCTGACAGCACGGCAGTGGTGGCAGCCGAGGGAGCGCCCCACAACGTACGAATGGTCGAGGATTTTGGCGCCACGGCCCTGATCTACGCGCAGCGAACCCTCGGGCGCACCC
>CAZEBV010000241.1:0-2129 GCA_964510695.1 uncultured bacterium | reverse complement strand
CTGAGCTCCCTCCGGGAGGCGATCGCTCGGGTGCGCTCCGGCGAGGGCGATGCCCTGCTGACCCTCCCCGGGGCCAAGGCCGCCGTGCGTGAAGCCGGGGAGGAAGGGTTTACCGGCCAGACGGAGTTCCTGGAGGGCCGCCTCGGGACCCGCGGGCTGATGAGTTTTTTCGGGGACGCTTTCAACGTCGGGCTGATCACCCGGCACTGTCCACTCCGGGAGGTGCCCGAGCGGGTCACCCGGGAGTCGGTCCTGAGGGCCGCACGGGTGGCCCATCGTTTCTTCGAGGATCGTCGGGAGGCTCCCCCCCGCCTGGCGCTCCTCGGGCTGAACCCCCACGCCGGGGAGAGCGGACGCATCGGCGACGAGGAAACGGACCGTCTGGCCCCGGCGGTCGAGACCCTCCGGGAGGAAGGGATGACGGTGGAGGGCCCCCTGGCCGCGGACGGTTACTTTCCGGTGGGGGCGGACGAGGTCGACATGGTTCTGGCGCCGTACCACGATCAGGGGCTGGCGCCCTTCAAACTGCTTCACTTCTTCACCGGCGTCCACGCGACCCTGGGGCTCCCCGTTCCTCGGGCGGGTCCGGATCACGGGGTGGCGGCCGACCTCGCCGGAACCGGGCGGGTGGACGATCGAAGCACCCGCCATGCGCTTCGGTGGCTTCGCCGGAACCCCCCGGCCTGACCGGTGGGCGAGCCTCACAGTCAGGTCCTCCTGAGGGACGAGGGATGGATTCACCGCTGTCTCGCCCGCGTTCCGGAGGCCGAGTTCGGGGTGGAGTGGGCCCCGGGGGACGGCGCCCTGACGACGCGTCTCGTCGGACGCTGGGAGTACACCGCGGCCTTCGAGATCGACGCTCGCCTGGTCGGGGCCCTCCGGGACCGCCTGGGTCCGGATCGCCTGGGGGTCGTGCGGGCCGACATCGTGGAGTACCCGCTCCCCGCGCGGCCCGACGGGTATCCCCTCGTGGGAAGCCTCCCGTACCATCTGACCGGCCCGCTTTTGATCCGGATTCTCCGGGCCCACGATCGGATCGACGAGTTTCAGGGCATGGTGCAGTGGGAGGTGGCGCGCCGCCTGGCGGCCGAGCCCGGCGAATCCGATTATCGGGGGATCAGCCTGCTGTACCGATGGATGGGGGACGTGGAGCTTATCCACCGCGTACCCGCCGACGCGTTTCGTCCCGCCCCGCGGGTGGATTCGGCCTGGATCCGCTACCGTCCGCGGCGGTCGCCGGACGCCTTCGAAACGGTTCGTCGGTTCGTTCGACGCTGTTTCCGTCACCCCCGTAAAACCCTGATCAACAACCTCACGGAGGACCCCGAGGAGAAAACCGGCTGGCGAAACTGGATGCGCTCGAGAGGGTGGGATCCTCGCCGGCGACCCTCGACGCTGGAACCCGGGGACCTCGAGGAGCTGATGGAGGCGTGGACCAACCGCGAGTAGTCCTGCTGGCCCCGGACGATTTCAAAGGAGCGGCCTCCTCGCGGGCCGCGGCCGACGCCCTGGAACGGGGACTGGCTGAGACGCTGCCCGCGGGGTGGTCCGTCCGAGCCTGTCCCCAGGCGGACGGCGGGGACGGGACCCTCGAGGCCATCCTCAACGCACGGGAGGGCTCGATCCGCACGGCCCGGGTGACCGGTCCGAACGGGGATTCGGTGAGGGCAGACTGGGGTCACCTGGAGGCGGACGACGAGGGCGTGGTCGAGATGGCCCGCGCCTCGGGGCTGGCCCTGCTGGACTCGGAGGATCGGGACCCGATGCACGCCACCAGCCGGGGTACCGGGGAGCTGATCCGGGCGGCCGCCGAACACGGGGCCCGGCGGGTCGTGGTCGGACTGGGGGGCTCGGCCACCGTGGACGGCGGGCTCGGGCTGGCCCGGGGACTGGGGTTCGAGTGCCTGGATGCGCGAGGTCGTCCCGTTCCCGAGGGGGCGGTGGGGCTGGAGGAGGTCGAAACGATCCGGGACCGGGACGTGCCTTCGGTGGTTCAAAACCTGGAGGTGAGGGTCGCCTGTGACGTCAACAACCCTCTTCTGGGGGAGGAGGGGGGCATCCGGGTCTACGCGCCTCAGAAGGGGGCCGACCCCTCCATGGTCGAAACGCTGGAGGATAATCTGGCCCAC
>CAZEBV010000240.1:0-2132 GCA_964510695.1 uncultured bacterium | reverse complement strand
GAGTCCCTCGCCGAAGCCGGCAGCGTGGGGGGTCACCAGCAGGTTGTCGATCTCATGCATCGCGTTCAGGCGGGCCGTGGGAGGAGGTTCGCTGCGGAAGACGTCCAGGGCCGCCCCGCCGAGCCGGCCGGAGCGAAGCCGTTCCAGCAGGGCCGGGGTGTCGACCAGTTCCCCCCGGGCGGTGTTGAGGACCACCGCACCCGCGGGAAGGCGGTCCAGGGCTTCGCCGTCGAGGTAGTCCCGGGTGGAGGGGTTGAGGTCGGCGTGCAGGCTCACGAGGTCGGCCTCCTCGAGAAGGTTCGCCCGGGAGCAGTATCTCAATCCGCCGCGGGTTTCGACGGCCTCCCGCTCGTCAGGGTCGCAGACGAGCACCGGGGAGTCGGTTAACCGGCGGAACCGATCGGCCGCGCGGCGTCCGATCACACCGTGGCCGACCAGGCCCACCGTGCGGCGGGCGAGGCCCCGGACCCGGTTGAAGGCCTCGGGGCGCCCCCACGTACCGCCCCGCATCGTCCGCGAGGAGGCGGGGAAGTCCCGGCACAGGGCGAGGGCGAACCCCAGGGTGTGCTCGACCACGCGCCGGGCGCGGGCGAGCGGGGTGCGGGCGACCGTCACGCCGCGATCCGCGCAGGCCTCCACGTCAATGTGGTCGCAGCCGTTCGTGAGCGTGACCACCAGGCCGCCCGGTTCCCACCGGTCAAGCAGGGAGGCACCGACGGGGCATCCGCTGTTCACGAGCAGCACGTCGTGATCGGAAAGATCCTCCGGCGGGACCCCGGGGGAATTCGCCCTGCTGTACTCCCAGCCGTGCTCCCGGACGACGGAGGCCTCCTCCCCCAGCGAGTCGCGGGTTTCGTAATCCGACCAGGACAGGCGAAAAACGTCCATCGGCGCATGCTCCCCGCGTCCAGGTGGTTTCGGAACCTCGATGTCGGCGGTCCGACCACAAGCCTAGCCACCATCCCGCACGGGGGCCAGCGGGGACGCCCTCGGGATCACGACCCGGCCGCGTGCCGGAGACCGTGGTGTTCTGGCGGTTGACCCCCAAACCCACCGATCCCCCCGGGTGAACGTGATATACAATGGTCACCCTTCCGAGCGTCCAGGAACTCCCTGCCTCGGCTTATCTCCGGAGGAGGTCGGGCTCATGGGTCGTGTTCGTGTCGAAACGGACCAGCTTCGAATCACCGCCCTGCTGCTGATCCTGGGGGGGCTGGCCCTCGGAGCCGCCGGATGCGGGGGAGGGGAGACATCTTCCGGGGAGCCCGCCTTCGTGGTCGGGGCCATTCCCGACCGGAACGTCTCCACCCTGAACCGACGGTTCGACCGGTTCACCGACTACCTGAACCGGGAGACCGGCCTGCGGGTGGAGTACACCCGGTCCAACGACTACGCGGCCCTGGTGACGGCGTTTCGCCGGGGCGAGGTTCACCTGGCGTGGTTCGGCGGGCTGACCGGCGTCCAGGCCCGCCGCGCCGTCCCCGGCTCCGAGGCCATCGCTCAGCGTCCCCGGGACCGCAGCTTTCGCTCGAAGTTCATCGTGCGGGCCGACCTGGACGTCCGGAACCTTTCGGACCTGAAGGGCAGGACCGTGACCTTCGGGGACGAAAATTCCACCTCCGGGCACCTCATGCCGCGCCACTACCTTCTTCAGGCCGGGGTCAACCCCGAGGAAGATTTCGCGGCCGAGCCCAACTACTCCGGGTCCCACGATCGAACCTGGAAACTCGTGGAGTCGGGAGCCGACCAGGCCGGTGCCCTGAACGAGGCCGTCTGGGAGCGAGCCGTCCGGGAGAACCAGGTCGACACCGGGACGGTGCGGGCGTTCTACACGACCCCGGCCTACTACGACTACCACTGGACCCTTCACGCGGACGTCGACGAGGTCTTCGGCCCGGGAACCGGTGAATCGGTCCAGCGGGCGCTTCTTGAGATGGGGGACGAACAGCGGGACATCCTGGCTCTTTTCCGGGCGGAGGGGTTCGTGAGCACGAAGAACGAGAACTACACCGCCATCGCCGAAACCGCCGAAGACGTGGGCATCCTCCGCTGAGGAACATCGGCTTCCAGAACCCGTGAGCACCATGTTCGAGTGTCGGGGTCTGCGCCGATCCTTCGGGACGACGAGCGCC
>CAZEBV010000239.1:844-2229 GCA_964510695.1 uncultured bacterium | reverse complement strand
CGACGTACCCTGCCCACGCAAGTAGGAGGACCAGGCCGAAAAGCGCCAGTCGACGGCCTTTGGACGCGCTCATCACGGGGAGGATCGGTCCGATTGGCAGTCCTCGCAGTACCCGTATATCTGGTTGCGGTACTCCTCGGGGGCAAATCCATGGCGCTCACAGATGGTTCGTTCACGCTCACGGATGGCCTCGGTGTCGAACTCGATCACCTTCCCGCACCGTTCGCAGTAGAGGTGCCCGTGATCCGGGGACGTCCCCTGAACCTCGTAGAGGCTGTAGCCGTCCCGGAAATCGACCTTCTGGAGCTGACCGCTTTCGATCAGCAGCTCCAGGGTGCGATAGATGGTGGCCCGCGAGACCTCGCCTCCCTGACGCCTCATGTCGAACAGCACGGCTTCGGCCTCGAAGTAATCCTCCCGCTCGAAGACGGCCCGGGCCACGAGCTCCCGCTCGCGGGTCAGGCGGTAACCTTCCTCTTCGAGCCAGGCTTTGAAGGTTTCGAAGGGGTCGTCGGCCATGAATCTCTTCGTCTCCGATACGTACACGGGGGTCGAGGAGAACACGGGATCGTCCGCGGTTCTCCGCCGGGGAACCGATCCTTCGAACCGACGAACGACGGGGGCGAACAACTTAGATTGAGACTAAATCATCATACTACCGGCCCGCCCCGCCGACAACGCGAGCATCGAATGGAACCTAGGGAAGCCGCACCTCGCCCAGGAAGCAGGTGAGGTAGCGGGTTCTCGGAACCCGGGTCACCCAGGGATGATCCGGGGCCTGAAACCGCTGCTCGTCCACCCGGAACAGAGCATGGGCGTCGTGGGCGCTTTTTTCGAGGACCCGACGGAACGCCTCCGGGTCAAGGGGGGCCGTGCAGGAACTGGTCGCCAGGGTTCCGCGGGGCTTCAGCAGCTGCATCGCCTCCCGGTTGATCTTCCCGTAGCCTCGCCGGGCCTCCGATAGCTCGTCCTCGGATCGGGCGAAGGAGGGGGGATCCAGCACCACGAAATCGGGATGGTCCTCCCCGGCCGCCCGTTCGGTCAAAAAATCCAGGACGTCGGCCCGGACGCATTCAACCCGATCCTCCCAGCCGTTCAGCTCGGCGTTTTCCCTCACGAGGCGAAGGGCCTCTCGGCTCTGATCCACGAGGACCACGTGATCGGCTCCGCCGTGCAGGGCCGCCATGCCCCATGCTCCGCTGTAACTGAAGCAGTCCAGGCCCACGTCTCCCTCGGAGACGTAGTGCGAAAAACGGGCCCGGTTCCGAGCCTGATCCAGGTAAAACCCCGTTTTCTGCCCGCCCCGGAGGTCGGCGATCAGCCGGTAGGGCTCCTCCTGGACGGTCACCCGATCCGAAAGCTCCTCCCCGTACAGAAGACCCCGG
>CAZEBV010000239.1:0-834 GCA_964510695.1 uncultured bacterium | reverse complement strand
CAGCCCGAGCGAACCCCGAAGGGCCAGGTCGTTCCGGGCGTAAATCGACCGGGGGTCCAGACGTTCCACCAGCACGTCCCGAATCGTGTCGTCCCGGCGGTCGATCGCGGGATGACGGTATTGAACCACGAGCACGGAACCAAACCGATCCACGACCAGACCGGGCAGAAGGTCCGCGGTCCCGTGGACGACCCGATAGGACCGAGGATCGTTCAAAACCCGCTGGCGGCGGCGGTGAGCGTGGCGAATACGACGGCGAAAAAACGCCTCGTCCACCGTGGTCTTGGACTCCGAAATCACCACCACGGAGCGGTCCGAACGGCGGCTGTAGAACCCGCGCCCACGGTAGGAGCCATCCGGGGCCAGAAGGTCCACCACCGCCCCGTCCTCGGCGTCGTCCTCGGCCACGTCCCGCCGGTCCAGACGCAGCCTCCCCTCACGGCGGCGGCGGTCTCCCCGGGACGTCAAACGAAGCTCCCGAACCATGACACTCGCTCCATAATGACGGGGTGTCCTACGGTTTCCCGTAGGCTGTTGCTCCTTCCACCTTCTGGACGATCGAAACTGATGTGTTACAATTTTGGTGCCTTGATGGCGATGCAGTCGGACAGCGGTGATCCCCCTGTCCGCTGTTGGTCCGTCCTCGTGTTGCTCTCCTGATGCCAGGTAACGAACGCTTCGTTCTTCACAATCGGGCTTGCTTCTCAAATTTCGCGGCGAAAGGAGCGGTTCCTGTGGCACAAACCGAGCAGGCTGAGCAGGAGGTCCTGCACGACGAGGACAACGGCAAATTTTACATCCCCTACCCCGACAAGCAGGCGGTCCTTCGATACA
>CAZEBV010000238.1:0-2345 GCA_964510695.1 uncultured bacterium | reverse complement strand
GGAGGGACCCTTCCGCCCGCTGCATCGCGTAATCCTCCATGCGCTCGGCCACGGCGTACAGGAAGGCGAGGGCCGCCGCCTCCACGTATTTGCCCAGTACCAGTGCCCCGAGCACGGCCGCGCTGATCAGAAAGTCGATCGACATGGAAAAAGCCATCACGGCCCGCAGCCCGCTTCGGGCCGTAGGGTAACCGGCCACGATCAGGGCCCCGAGAAACAGCAGCCCCGACACCCTCAGCGACATCGGCGGGAGGTTCAGGATCACCGGGTCCCAGGCCCCGGGCAGCACGAAGTGAACCAGAATCCCCAGTCCGTACAGGACCCCGGCGAAGCCCGTGACGAGCGTCTCCCGGCTCGCCCAGAAATCTTCGTCGGGGGACTCGCCGGAGGAGGGGCAGGCCGGCCCGGCGGAGTACCCGCACGAACCCGGGGACGGACCCGCGTTGTTCTCAGCCACGGGACCGGGACGCCTCCCCGACGGAGCGCATCCGCCCGACGGTCGGGACCTCGGCGCACAGCACGTGATGACCCTCCGGCTCGTGCACCATGATCAGATGATCGAAGGTCGGGTTCAGGTCCCCGTAGGCAACCGTGGACTCGGCTTCACCCGTGCCCTCAGGCCCCGCCGTCACCGGTTCCAGTGCCCGTCCGCCCCCGCCCCCATCCCGGCAGTTTCCCCGGTGGAGGTGGACGTTGTATCGCGCGTCCTCCCGAAGCCCCCAAAGCCTAAGGACGATCGTGAAGGCGGTGTCGGCCGGCCGAAGGGTGGCCCGTCCACGCGCCGTCGTGCCGCGTCGGGGCTCGAAGTTCAGACGGTACCCACCGTTCGTCCGCTCGAAACCCGGTCCCGTCCCGGACCCGGTTTGCTTCGACGGACTGCGCCACCAGACCAGCCCGCCCAGAAGCAACCCCCCCAGGACCAGCAGACCGATGGTGCGCAACCATCCCGGCACGGGCGCTTCCTCCTTCGACGTAAGGGTGCCTTTCTTCTAAATATAATCATATGTTCATATATAGGTAGCGAGGCGTCAACGGATCCGCCGCCGGAGAGGCGGGGTCGTTTCGGGCGCCTGCCCCGATGTGATACGCTGACGTCAGCCTACAGGGAGGGTCCCACGATGGGGGCGGCACAACCCGCGGACGAGTCCTCGGCGGATTTTCACACGATCGACGAAGCCGACGCCCACCGCCTGCTGGAAACGCTTGAGGAGGGGGAGCTGGGTTCCCTGGAGGGTAAGCTCAAAGTCCTGTCCAACCGCACCCGGCTGAAAATTCTCACCTTTCTTCGGAACCGGGACCTGTGCGTGCACGATCTTTCCGCCCTGCTGGAGATGTCTCAGTCGGCCGTTTCTCACCAGCTCAAAGAGCTGCGCAACCAGAAGCTGGTGACCCGACGCCGGGAGGGTCGGGTGGCCTATTACTCGCTGGCCGACGAGGCCCTCGAGTCGGTCCTCGACCACCTCCGGGGCTTCATCGAGGCGTAGGGGCCCCTCGGCCGGGGCCCGGGCGTCCCGGCCCCCACGACCCGACGGTCCCGGGGGCTATCGCTCCCGGAAGCGGCGCACCTGACGCCGGGCCTCGGGCACCGTCATGGTGACCTCGTAGTGGGGCGTTAGCCGTTCGATCGCTGCCACGGGGTCGGACCGATCCCAGGCGAACAGCCGAATCGTGACCTCTCGGGGGGTTAAATCCACGATCGCGAACCCGTTTTTCTCCCGGGGGGACAACCGTTCCGTCACGGTAAGATCCGTCGGCGGACGGGCCCGCATGCCCCGGAAGGCGGAGGGCCACATGCGGGGGCCCGTTCCCAGCGTGCCGGTGAGAACGGTCAGGATCGGACGCTCCGGGAAGCGAAGCTCCCCGCTGCGCCGTATCAGAGCCACCGCCTGACTGTGCAGATCCCCGCCCAGGAAGACCGGCAGGGTGTGCTCCATCCGGGCCGCCGCCCGGAGCAGACGGTTGTGCTGACGGAACCATCCCTCCTGCCACCGATACTTGTCCCGGGTCGTCGTGAGCGTTCCGCCCTCCCCGCGCACGTCCGGATACCACTCCAGCCACTTGCCGGCGCTGTATCCGAAGGGCAGCGCCGAGAGGTTGAGCACGTGCGTGGTCGCCTCGGCCTCCATCCTCCCTTTGATCCACCGTTCGGCCTCCGGCGGCACGAACACCGCGTCCGTGCCACTTAACGTCAAATACCGGCGACCCTCGTAAAGAAGGCCCTCCGCGAGTGTCCCGTACCGAAGAGGTGCACGAGGCCGCACCTCGCAATCGTATCGCCGAAGAGCTCCGCCGCCTGCTCGATCGCATCCAACTGGGTTGATTGGATGTGTTCGAGTACGGACCTT
>CAZEBV010000237.1:0-2414 GCA_964510695.1 uncultured bacterium | reverse complement strand
CCGAACATCTCCTCGACGTACCGGAACATCTCCCCCTGGTATTCACCCGAGAAATTGAGGTCGATGTCGGGCGTCTTCTCCCCCTCGAAGCCGCAGAAGACCTCGAAAGGAATATTGTACCCGCTTCGAAGCAGGGGCTCCCCGCACTCCGGGCAGGAACGCTCGGGCAGGTCCACCCCCACGTCCTCCTCGGCGGCGTCGGGAAAGGCGGCGAACCGACAGCTCTCGCAGCGGTAGTGGGCCGGGAGCGGGTTGACCTCGGTAATGCCCATCAGGTAGGCCGTGAAACTGGACCCCACGGAACCCCGGGACCCCACGAGGTAGCCGTCCTCCCGACTCTTCTCGACCAGCCGGGCCGCGACCGTGTAGAGGTTGGAGAAATCATGCTCCACGATGGCCTCCGTTTCGGTCGCCAGTCGCTCGGCCACCCCCTCCGGCGGTTCCTCACCGTACAGGCGCCGGGCCTCCCGGCGCACCGTCTCCGTGAACTCCTCCTCGGCCCCCTCCACCTGGGGCGGATGAAACCCCTCCGGGATCGGTTCCACCTCCTCGCACTGGTCGGCCACCCACTGGGGGTTCTCGACGCTGACACGCAGGGCCTCCTCGTCCCCCAGGAAACTGAAGCGGTCAATCATCTCGTCGGTGGTGCGATAATACAGCGGCGCCTGGTTTCGGGGGTCGTCGAACCCCTGGAAATTCTGGAGAATTTCACGGAAGACGTCGTCCTCGGGATCCATGAAGTGAACGTCCCCGGTGCCCACCACGGGTTTGTCCAGCTCCCGGGCCATGTCGTAAATCGAGCGGGTCAGCTCCTCGAGGTCCTCCCGGCTTTCGATGTCGGCGTAGGGCCCCTCCCGTTCCTCGATCATGAACCGGTTGTTCTCCACGGGCTGAACCTCGATCAAATCGTAGAACCGCATGCGCTCCTTGATGTCCTCGCGGGATTGGCCGCGGACCACCGACTGAAAAATCTCCCCGGCCTCGCAGGCCGATCCCACCAGAAGCCCGGCCCGGTGGTCGTCGATCTGACTGCGGAACAGGCGGGGGTTCTGGTAGAAGTTTTCGGTGTGACTCTCGGATACCAGCCGGTAGAGGTTCAACAGCCCCGTCCGGTTTTTGGCCAGCAGAATGATGTGGTAACTGCGGTCCGTGAGGTTCCTCTCGGGGCGAAGGTCCTGCACCGCCGAGATCGTCATCGGACCGTCCATGCGATCCCGGCAGGCCTGCAGCAGACTGCGCATCGACTCCAGCCGGGCGTCGACGTCCTCCGCCGCCTCGCAGGCGTCCCGGAGTGCTCGAAGCTCATCCTCGTCGGAGCCGCTTCGGTTCAGGACCTGATCGACCAGACGCTCGAGGTGCACGAGCGGGCCCGGCCGCCCGTCCATCCGTTCCCTCAGCTCGCCCCGCAGACGATCCGCGTGCAGGGTGACCACGGGGTAGACCTCAAGCCACTCGAGCAGCTCGTCGGGAAGGGAGCCGTCGGGGCGTTCCTCCGGCACGATCGTTTGACGCTCGATGACCTGGTCGTCCTCCAGCCGCACGGCGACCAGCTCTCGCAGCGTGCTTCCCCCGGCGGATTCCCCGAACCGTGCGTCCAGGACCACCACCCCCCGATCGAGACGTCCGTTCCCGTCGGCCGCTCCCCGGTTGAACACCATCGGACGGGGATCCCGTACCAGGTATCCTTCCACCCCGAAAATCACCTCGACGCCGGCCTCCTCCGCGGCCTCGGCCGCCTCGGGAAACGAGTGGGCCACCCCGTGATCCGTGATCGCCACCGCGGGATGGTCCCAGTAGGCGGCCCGCCGCACGATGTCCTTCACGTCCGGCAGCGCATCCATGGCGCTCATGTGGCTGTGGCAGTGAAGTTCCACCCGCTTGCGGGGAGCCGAGTCCTCCCGGATCACGGGCTCGATCCGGTTGATGTCGTCGGGAATCACCACCTCGTCGTCGCGGCCCCCGTAGCGATCCTGCTGAAGCCGACCGCGAAGGCGCAGCCAGTCGCCCTCCCTGTCCAGCAGCTCGGACCCGTCCTCCTCGGTGAACACCTTGAAGAAGACCGAGTCCGTGCGGTCGGAGACGATGCCCCGCACGAGGTTCTTCTTGCCCTGACCCGTGCGGTGGAAATCGCACTGAACGAGCTCACCCTGCACGATGACCGACGAGGGGGACGACCCGTTCGCGTCCAGGTCCTCGAGCGGCACGGCCTCGCCGTCGATCCTCTCCCCCAGGAGCACCGACTCCTCCCGCTGACGCTGTCGGGTGTCCCGTCGGCGCTGGCGCTGCTGGCGCTCACGTTCGGTGCGCCGGTTGTCGCTGGACTGCTGATCTGGGCAGCCGTATTGACGGACGTGATCGTCGCCGAGGACCGCCAGGCGAACCCACCTTCGGAGCAGACCTCGGACGTGTCTTCG
>CAZEBV010000236.1:0-2443 GCA_964510695.1 uncultured bacterium | reverse complement strand
CCTCCTCGATGTCCTCCCCGAAATCACCCACCCCGAAACGAACGCGGGGTGTTTCTCCCCTGTGCAGCCGAAGCCAATCCCGAAGATGCTCGGGAAGGTCCCGATCCCGGGCGAGCTTGACCCACTCCTCGTCCGGCACTTCCACGACCAGATCGTCCCCGTCCCACCCGGGCCGGGCGTAGGAAAGCAGGGAGCGGCCCACCGGGGTGCTCAGCGACAGGTGGGACTTCACGGCGGACCAGTTGAGCTCCAGCCACTCGTCCAGGGCGGCCTCCTCCATCTCCACGACCGCCCGAACGGCCCTCAGGCCGTCCACGGACGGCTGGAAACGATCCTCGAGCAGTCCGGCGAGCCCGTCCGGAGGAGCCCCGGCGCCGGACACCCGGAAACAGAACTCCCAGGCCCCGCTGTCCGGCCACACGATCAGTTCGGCGCCCAGGGCCTCGTCGAGGAAGTCGTCGACCGCGTCGGGACGATCCACGTCCCCCAGACGATCCTTCAACCGGGACAGCGGCAGCTCTGTCCGGTAAGCGTCAGCCACCGTTTCCGATCGCCTCCCGAACCCGATCCACGACCCCGTCCAGCTCGACGGTCTCGTCCTCGCCGGTTCCCCGCCGCGTGAACTCCACCGCGCCCTCCGTGACGTCCCGTCCCACGGTCACCCGGCAGGGAATGCCGATCAGCTCCGAATCGTTGAACTTCACACCGGCGCTCTCCGAACGGTCGTCGATCAGCACCTCGTAGCCGGCCTCGGCCAGCTCGTCAGCCAGGCGGGTTCCCGTCTCCCGGCGCACGTCGTCCTCCGGGTTGATCACCAGCACGTAAACGTCGAAGGGGGCGATGGACGGCGGCCACACGATGCCCTTCTCGTCGTGGGACTGCTCGATGGCCGCGGCCACGATGCGGCTGATGCCAATGCCGTAACAGCCCATGATCAGGGGAGTTTCCCCTCCGTTTGGGTCCTGCACCGCGGCCCCGAGTTCCCGGCTGTATTTCGTGCCCAGGTAGAACACGTGACCCACCTCGATCCCGCGCTGCTGCTCGAGGGGCTCTTCGCACTCGGGACAGGGATCCCCGTCCTTCACCATCCGAAGGGGCACCCAGCGGTCCACCTCGATGTCCCGCTGGACGTCCACGCCGCGCAGGTGATGGCCGTCCCGGTTGGCCCCCGTGAACATGCTGCGCCGACCCCGAAGCGCCGGGTCGGCCCAGACCGCCACGGAATCAGCGTCCAGGTCGACGGCGCCCAGGCTGCCGGGGCCGGCTCCGAAGTGCCGCCGGATCGCCTCCTCCTCGAGGGGCTCGACCGCCTCGCCGAGTTCCCGAAGCCGGGTCTCGTTGAGCGTGTCGTCCCCGGGGAGAAGCACCGCGACCGGGGTTTTATCCACCCGGTAGGCGAGGGTCTTGATCTGACGTGAGGGGGTGGCCTCGGGGTCCACGTCGACGAGATCCTCGATGGTCTCGACCCCGGGGGTGGGGAAGGACTCGGGCTCCCCGGCGCCTTCGGGATCCTTGGCGGAGGGGGGGCGGGACTCGGCCTTCTCGCGGTTGGCCGCGTAGCCGCAGGACTCGCAGTGAACCAGCGTGTCCTCCCCGGTGCCCGCGGGGACCATGAACTCGTGGGATTGGCTGCCCCCGATGGCACCGGTCGCGGCCTCGACCTGACGGTAGTCGAACCCGATGCGGTCGAAGATCCGCCGGTAGGCCTCCTGCATGTTCCGGTAGGACGCCCGGGCGTCCTCCTCGGTACAATCGAAGCTGTAGGCGTCCTTCATGACGAACTCCCGGCTTCGCATGACCCCGAACCGGGGGCGGATCTCGTCGCGGAATTTGGTGGCGATCTGGTAGAGGGTCACCGGACACTGCCGGTAGGAGACCAGCTCGTCGGCCACCAGGTCGGTGACCACTTCCTCGTGGGTCGGCCCGAGACCGTGCTGGACCTCGTGGCGATCCTCGAGGCGCATCATCTCGGGGCCGTACTCCGCCCAGCGCCCGGTCCGCTCCCAGAGTTCACGGGGCTGCAGGATGGGCAGCAGAACCTCCTGGGCCCCCGCCCGGTTCATCTCCTCGCGCACGATGGCTTCGACCTTCCGAAGCACACGGTGACCCAGCGGGAGAAAGCTGTAGACGCCCCGGCTCAACCGACGCACCATCCCCGCACGCACCATCAGACGATGGCTGGGGATGTCGGCCTCCTGGGGATCCTCGCGGCGGGTTGGAAGGTAGTAGTGGGAGAGGCGGTGCACGGAACCCAACGGGTCAGCCCCCTGCGGAAGAAATCGGGAACGGAGACATTATAGAGGACCCACCGACCTCCCAGAAAGCGGCGGGTCCCGAACCGGAGGGTCGTCAGGCTTCGGGGGAGGAGGGACGTTCCTCGCGGACGGATCGAGCGGACCGAAATTCGTCCCACCACTCGGGATGCTCCCGGGCGAAGTCAACC
>CAZEBV010000235.1:1321-2469 GCA_964510695.1 uncultured bacterium | reverse complement strand
GGGCCCCGGGCGGGCTCGACGCCTACGGCGACAGCCTTCAGGGTCCGGTTCACCACCCCAGCTGGTACCCCGGCTTCGAGTACATGGGCACCCGGACGATCCTGGTGCCCCGCCGGGAGCCCGGGAGCCTGCCGTCCCGTCAGACGGGAAGTAACGAGTACGAATACCAGGCCATCGAGACGGACGAACAGCCCCACTGGAACTGGAACCCGGAGTACGTGGGTTACGAACCACGAACGGTCCACGTGGTCCGGATGCAGCTGCCCGAAGCCCACACCCTCGGCCAGCGCATCGTCTACTACGACGACGTCCACTGGATGCAGAACTACGCGGAGGAATACGACAAAAACGGAAAGCTCTCCCAGTTCGTGTCCCTCGTCGGCTGGGCCCAGAAAGGGCCCAAGGGCCTCACCGGCGCCAACATCTGGGCTCAGACGGTCATCAACTGGAAAGCCCACCACGCCACGTCGTTCACGATTAACCGTCGACCCACCGTCAACGCCGACGTGGAATCCGACTGCATCTCCCTGGACCAGCTCCGGATGGCCGAGCCCTGCACGCCCTGAGGAGGGCTCCCGCGAACCCGGCCCACCGGGGGGGCCGACACCGCCGGTAGTTCGCGGCCGGTGCGTCGAACGAAAGGGGGCGGAAACGCTTCAGTCGGCGGGCGAGGACTCCTGAAGGAAGGCCACCAGGTCCTGCAGACAGTCGGGACAGAGGTCCTTGCGATCCTGAAGGGCGCCGCTTCGCATGTTCCCGTACTCGAGGAACCCCCAGCGGTCGGTGGGGCTTTCCTGATGACCGCAGAGGTCACAGGTCACCTCGTCCACGTCCTGCGTGTATTTGTTCGCCACGACACTCATGACGGAAACGCCTCCCCTCAACCGGACGTCCGAACGGCCAACGGCCGAGGAAACCACGGATCATCCTTCCTGAAACAACCCCACAATCTTGTCCCATGGCCCCCTCCTTGACAACCGTCCATCCCGGGGCCGAGGGAGGACCATAAAAAAAAGACGACCGGGTGGAGGACCCGGTCGTCGCCCTGACGATGGATGGTGCCGGCGACCCGGCTATTCGATTTCGATGGAGTGGCTCTCCCGCCGGGCGCCTTCCGGAGCAGCATGTTCGCGAGCGGCTTGCCGACG
>CAZEBV010000235.1:0-1311 GCA_964510695.1 uncultured bacterium | reverse complement strand
CTCACGTGAAGCACCCCATCCTCGTAGCGAGCCTCGATCTCCGCGGGATCGACGTCCCGGGGAAGCGAGTAGGAACGCTGGAAACGGCCGTAGAACCGTTCGGAACGCAGGTAATCGCGCTCCTCGTCCTCGACGTCCCGCTCGGACCGTCGTTCGCCCGAAATCGTCAGGCGGTTGTCCTCGACGGACACGTCGAAGTCGTCCCGCTCCAGGCCGGGGGCTTCCAGCTCGAACACGAGGTCGCCGTTCTCCTCGTACACGTCGGTTCGCGGGCTCCACGTGCTGAGCTGGCCGTTGCCATCCCCCCCGGACATCAGGTCCTCAAAGCGCTGATTGACGTTGCGAAGCAGCCGAAAAGGATCTCGTCGTGCCAGGGCCATCAGGAAACACCTCCGTTCGAGAAAACAAAAGTGTATGAAGTGGAATGGACCGCTTTCTCAGGCGTCTCGTTACAATAAACGAGGTCCGAACAGAAATTATTTCAGGCCGTTCCCGGGTGGGTCGACGGGACGGCACGGGGAGGTTCAGCATGGACCGAAAGGCCGAGAGCCTCGACGAACTGCTGGGCATCGAACTGGAGGAGGTGGAGGATGATCGGGTGGTGGCGACGATGCCGGTCGAACCCCGTCACCACCAGCCGATGGGTTACCTTCACGGGGGGGCGAGCCTGAGTCTGGCGGAAACGGCCGCCAGCGTGGGCGCCGCGGTGTCCAGCCCGGAGGACCACCGGGCCTTCGGGATGGAGATCAACGCGAACCACCTTCGACCGATGCGATCCGGCCGCCTGACGGCCGAGGCCACCCCGATCCACCGGGGACGCACCACGCACGTCTGGGAGGTCACCATCCGGGATCAGGGGGATCGCGCGGTCTGCGTGGGCCGATGCACCGTCGCCATCCGGGGTCCGAACGACGCGGAGGGAGACGAGTAAACCCGAGGTCAGGGGGCCTTCAGGGGGAAGGGTCGGTCGAATCGCCGGGGCCGGCCTCCGCTTCCTCGGGTCGATAGAACAGCGCGTAGCTTCCCTCCCCCAGGGTTTCCACGCCGTAGACACGATGGTCATCGTGGTGTTTGAGCCAGTTGTTGAGCCCCCGAACGCTGTTGAACTGCTTGCCGCGAACCTCCCGGGCCGCCACCGAATCATCGTCGAAGTCAGTCACCGGATGAGCCTCCCCGTGGGTGCATGGTCGCACCGATGGTCTGGATTCCGTCCGACGCCGCGCCGGCTCGGGGGGGACGGTCTGTGACGGGCGGTGAGGATGGCGGAGGGGGTGGGATTCGAACCCCCCCAACCCCGCGACGGGGATAACC
>CAZEBV010000234.1:0-2475 GCA_964510695.1 uncultured bacterium | reverse complement strand
GGTGACCACGGGAGGGGGCCGCGCGGTGGTTCGCGGGCTGGCGATGATGCGGGGGCTCTCGCCGAGGCGGGGGTGGGGGGCCTTGGGCTGGGCCGGGACGCCGGGGCTGTCCCCGGACGCGGATCTGTATCTTCGCGGGGGGGCGACCTACCCGGCCGTGACGCTTCTGCTGCACGTCCTGTACGGGCTGGTGATCGGCTTCCTCAACCGACGGTGGGTACAGTTCGGCACGGGCGTGGCTCAGGAGATCCGGCAGGCCGCCCGGGAGGACGAGATCTAACCGGGGGAGAACCGCCGCCGGGGGCCCCCGGACGTCGGGTTCTCAGATCAGGCTTCCTCGTCCCCGCCCCCGACCTGGCGTTCGCCCAGTTCCCGGTCCAGCTCGTACAGGGCCAGGGGTTCCTCCTGCAGGCGTCGGACCTGCGTGAGGATGGTGCGGAAGGTGTTCTCCTCCTCCACCTGTTCGTCCACGAACCACTCCAGAAGGGAAAACGCCGGGTAGTCCCCTTCCTCCTTCGCGGCGTTGAACAGCTGATGGATGCTCTGTGTGACGTCCTGTTCCTGTTTCAGGGCGGTTTCGAAAACCTCCTCGACGGACGAGAACTCCTGTCGGGGTTCCTCCAGCCCGGGCATCACGGCGTTTCGATCGACCTCGTCCAAAAAGTCGTAGAACTTCCGGGCGTGGGTGGCTTCCTCGAGGGCCTGGGCCTCCATGAAGGCGGCCATGCCCGGCCAGTCCTCCCGGCTGAGGTACATTCGCATCCCCATGTAGTAGGACGCGGACTGAAATTCCATGCGGATCTGATCGTTGATCATCTCGGTTAACCGATCGCTGATCATTCACGACACCTCCGTGGGGTTGAACGTCGGGGTGGGCCGCGAGAATCGCTTGCGGCGGGTGAGCAAATCGGGCATGGTACAGCCCATCGTCCGACAATTGATCGACCCGTACCGAGTCTATAAACTTATATGACTCCCATTTGGTTGCCAATCGGGGAGTGGCGAAGGCCCCACCGACACCCGCCCGTTCAGGCGGGTTGAGGGGGGACGATTCAGATCGAGGGAGGTTCTTTTCCGTGCCGGCTGGAACCGTGAAGTGGTTCGACGACGAGAAGGGGTTTGGCTTTATCGAACAGGAGTTCGGCGAGGACGTTTTCGTCCATTATTCGGAAATTCAGGAGGAAGGGTACAAGTCCCTGGAGGAGGATCAGGAGGTCGAGTTCGAGCTGGAGGAGACCGATCAGGGTCTCTCCGCGACGAACGTCATCCCTCACTGAGCACGGGGTTTTGCCCCACCGGGGAACCGAACCCGGGATGGATGCGAGTTACTTTTTGATTGTCACTCTGGAGGTGAACGGCGATGGCCGAATCCGACGCCACCGTGGGATCCGAAACGGAACCGTCCTCGGGAAGCCGTGGCGGGGACCGGGACATTAAGACGGCGCTCAACAACACGCTCGGGATCGACGTGGACGAGGTGCTACCGGACGACGTCCAGCGGATCATCGATGACTTCGAGGATCAACTCGAGGAGATGCAGAACAGCGAGGGCGTCGAGGTCGCCCGGACCGTGCTGAACCGGGTTCGCCTCGTGCTTCGGATGATGGGGGCCTGGGGGGACGGTCGATTCTCCCTGCCCTGGCGAAGCGTCGCCGGCATCACCGGCGCAATCACCTACCTGAGCAACCCGATGGGCGTGCTCCCGGAGTTCGTGAAGGGGTCCGAAAGTCCCCTGGACGACGCGCTCGTGGTCTACCTCTGTTACCAGCTTCTCGAGAAGGACCTGCAGCGCTTCGTGGAGGAGGAGGGGCTGGACCCCGCCGACTACGGTCTTTAGCCTTCCGTGACCTCGACGGCGGGTCCGGTTGGGCCCGTCGTCACGTTCCCGTTTCGATCGGCGCGCCGACCCGGTTGCCCCACTCGGTCCAGGACCCGTCGTAGTTCAGGACCCGGTCGTGACCCAGCAGGTACTTAAGCACGAACCAGCTGTGGCTTGACCGTTCCCCGATGCGGCAGTAGGTGATGGTCTGCTTGTCCTCGGTGATCCCCCGCTCTTCGTAGAGGGATCGAAGCTCCTTTGCCGGCCGGAAGGTCCCGTCCTCCCGCACCGCTTCGGACCAGCTGATGTTGGTGGCGCCGGGGATGTGGCCCCCCCGCTGGGCCGTTTCCGTCATGCCCTCGGGCGCGATGACCTCCCCCGTGAACTCCTCCTCGGATCGGACGTCGACCAGCTCGACGTTCGACTGGCCCAGAAACTCCTCCACCTCGTCCGCGAACACCCGGATGCTCGTGTCCAACCCGTCCACCTCGTAGGATCCGGGGGACGGGTCGGGGACCTCCTCCGTGAACGGACGACCCTCGTCGATCCAGAGGGCTCGCCCTCCGTCCATCAGACGCACGTCCTCGTGGCCGTAGTACTTCATCTCCCAGAAGGCCCAGGCCGCGAACCAGTTGTTGTTGTCCCCGTACAGGACC
>CAZEBV010000233.1:0-2480 GCA_964510695.1 uncultured bacterium | reverse complement strand
CTCCATCTCGTCCGGATCACGCTGTAAGTTCTCTCGACCCCCGCAGGTCAGATTCGCTATACGCGTGGTTCTACGCCCTCGTCGTCCTGGTGCTCGTGCTCCCGGTCATACTTCAGTATCTTCGGCAGCTATCGGCCTTCGGGACCTACGGCTGGCTGCACTTCCCCAACGGGCCGCTTCGAAACCCCAACGTCATGGCGAGGTACCTGGGATTATCGGGGCTATTTCTGCTGGTGGCCCGGTCCAGTCCGCGCCCGGTGCGGTGGGCCGCCCTCCCCGTGATCGGGCTCTGTGTCTGGACCGGGTCCCGGGGTGGGATCCTGGCTCTGGGGGTCTCGCTCGGTGTCTACGCCTGTCAGCGTTATCGACCGCGCTGGTCCTGGCGGGTCTGGACCGGGATCGGGCTGGCCGGCTTTCTGGCCGTGCTCGTGCTGGTGGGCAACCCCGCGTCGATGACCAACCTGCAGCGGGTTCAACTGGTGCCGGAGTCGCTGACCCTGTGGCTCGAGCGGCCGCTCACCGGGTTTGGGGGCTGGAATTTCGGCCTGGCCTATCCGGGGGTGTCCGCGGACGCCCGATGGCAGCGCCACCCTCATTCTCTTCCCCTGCTGATCCTGACGGAATTCGGGCTGCTCGGAATCGTTTTCGCGGGGCTGGTGCTCCTGCGTTGGTATCGGGGGGGAGTCCGGTCGGAGGGATGGCCCCTGGTGGTCTTTCTGGTCGTGCACGAACTGGTGGACACCATGGTCTGGATTCCCGGCGTCCTGCTGCTGTCGATGCCGGCCCTGGCCTGGGCGGCCTCCCCGTCGGATCCGTCCGGGCCGCCCCGGTCCCGGTCGCCGTCCCTCGCGAGGGTCAGCCTGGCGGGGGTGCTCGTGGGGCTGGCGCTTCTCGTCGGGGGGATCGACGTGACGGTCTCCCGGGGGATCCGGGCCGCCGGCCAGGGGGAGTGGGCCCGGGCCAAACGTCACCTCTGGGATCACGTGACGGGCGTGGGTTCGGCCCACCGGGCCCTGGCCGCCCGGCGTACGGGCGAGCACCGACGGGCGGTGGCGTCGCTCGTCGAGTCGGTTCGACGGAACCTCTACGACCCCTACTACCCGTACCTTCTCGGGGACCTTTTGGACCGCCGCGGCCGGTTCCGATGGGCCGTCCGGGCCCGTCGAGCGGCCCGACGGCGTGACCCCCACGACATGCTGCGGATGCGCCGGGGGGAGGAGCGGGAGCGGAGCCGCGACGCGTTGACCGACACGGAGCCGTTCCGTCCCGGTCGGCTTCTGGATCAGCCCCACCGTCCCCGCTGGTATCTGCCGCTCGTGGACCGAAGCATTCGCCGGGGAAACACCGGTCGGGCCCTTGAACAGCTGCGGCTTCTGGGGGCGTTCGACAAGGTCTCCGCCTCCACCCGGGCCGGAATAGTGGCCCGTCGAATACGGTGTTATAGAATACGGGGCGACACGGACGCCGCCCGACGCTGGAAACGGGTCCTGAGCCGTCTGCGAGCGACCCGGGATCGGGTGCGTCCCCAGTTCCACCGGTTCTTTTATCGCCGCCCGGGACATGATCATGCCCTTCTCGAGTGAACGTATCCACACGGTTTCCGTCCTGGTCCTGACCCACAACCGCCGCGACGAGCTTCGGGTCTGTCTGGATTCGGTCCAGGCACAGTCGTTCTCCCCCGTGGAGGTGCTGGTGGTGGACAACAACAGCACCGACGGCACCGCCAGCATGATCCGTGAGGACTACCCGGAGGTCCGATACGTTCAGCTCGAGGAAAACATCGGGACGGCCGCCCGGAACGTTGGCGTCAGTCACGCCACGGGGGATCTCGTCGTGACCCTCGACGACGACAGCGAATTGCCGGCGCCGGGGGTCCTGGATCGCATCGTGCAAAAATTTCACGAGAACCTCGACATGGGGGCGGCGGGATTCCGGATTATCGACGAGGAGGGGCGAGAACACCCCTGGTTCCGGTATCCCGAAATCGGGAGTCTTCGTGAGGGGTACCTCAGTCCCACTTTCCGCGCCTGCGGGGCGGCGATCCGGCCGGAGATGTTCGAGCGGACGGGGGGGTTCTGGGAACCGTATTTCATGTTCCTCGAGGAACAGGACCTGGCCCTTCGGATCATCATGAGTGGTTCGGAAGTCCGTTATTTTCCCAGCATCTCCGTGGTGCATCGGAACCGCGGCTCCCGCCGGGCCGAGGCCCGATACATCTATTTTATGACCCGCAACACGTTCTGGTACATCTGGCGGAACTTTCCGTTCCTGACGGCCCTCTGGCTCTCGGTGCGCCAGTTCTTCAGCCTGGCCGCCATGGCCCTCGAGAAGGGGGGGGTCGGCCTGTACATGCGCGGCCTGTGGGACGTGCGTACCCATCTCAGGGCCGTTTTCGACACGCGTCGGCCCCTGTCGCGGGAAGAGCGCAAACGGATGCGTGTACCGCCGGACCTGTGGTAGATGAACGGCGTCTGAATCCC
>CAZEBV010000232.1:0-2551 GCA_964510695.1 uncultured bacterium | reverse complement strand
TCGGTCGGATGAACCACACTCGCCGGGGCCGCGGGGACGGGCGAACCCACCCGCGCGGATTTCCTCTGCCCCTCCTCGGCTGACGATCGGAAACCCGTGAGTTCGGAACACCCCCTGACCCGGGCCCTCGTCACGCGGCTTCGGGAACGACCCATGCGCCGTGACCTGGAGCCGATCCGCCGCCGTGTGGCGGAACGGTTCGGGGACCCTCCCTGGAGCACGGCTCAGGTCGTGGGCACCAACGGCAAGGGGAGCTGGGTCCGCTACGCCGGACGCCTGCTGGACGAGGTCGGACGGCACGTCGTGTCTTACACGTCCCCTCACTTCCTCCACCCCTCGGAGCGGATCAAGGTCAACGACCGGAGCCTCGATCCGGAGCGGCTGGAGCGGCTTCTGGCCGAGGAACCCGAGGACCTGCGCGGGGACCTGACTCCTTTCGAGCTTCTTCTGTTCCTTACCCTGAAGGTGGCCCGGGAGGAGAAGGCCGACGTCCTTCTGCTGGAGGCCGGGATGGGGGGTCGATGGGACGCCACGAGCTGCCTGCCGGCCGAATGGACGGTCCTCACCGGCGTGGAAGCCGAACACACCCGCTACCTGGGGGAGACCCGGGAGGCCATTCTGCGCGAAAAGCTGGCCCAGGTACCCGAGGGTTCCGATCTGATTACCCCGCGGATGGCCGGGGCCTGCCGGGCGGTCCTCGAGGAGCTGGTGGAACGGAAAAAACTTCGCTGGCACCGCGTCGAGGGACGGGGAGACGAGCGGACGCGGCGGCTGGCCGTCGAGTACGTTCACCGTTTCAGCGGCCGGGCCCGCGGTGAGCTGACGGCGATGCTCCGGGGGGTGGATCCGCCCCCCGGACGGCGGGACGTTCGAACCCGGCGCGGCCGCCCGGTCGTGCTGGACGTGGCTCATACTCCGGGGGCGGTGGCCGACCTCGTGGACCACGTGCGTGGAATGGACCCGACCCGGTGGTGGGTCGTCTACGGCAGCCTCGAGGGCAAGCGGGCCGGGGAGATCCTGACGCGGCTCCTCGAGCTGACCGATCCGGATCGAATTCTGCCGGTCCGTCCGCCCTCCCCCCGGGCCATGAGCCTGGAGGAACTGCGCGGGCACTACCCGGGCCGCGCTCCGGGTGGGTTCGAGGACCCGGTGAGGGCCGCCGAGCACGCCCTCGAGCGGTGCGGTCGGGACGAGGGGCTTCTGATCACGGGATCCTTCGCCGTGGTGGGCCGAGTCCTGGAGGCATGGTGGTCGTGATGATTCGGTGGTTTCGCGCCCGAGGATGGTGGCTCGGGCTGGTGGGACTGATTTTAACCGCCGTGCTGATGGCCCCGCCGCCCGGGGAAACCGGGGATCGTTTCCGCCGCGGCTACGGGGCCTACCGGGAGGGGCGCTACGAAACGGCTGGCCGCGTGTTCCGTCGACTGATCCGGGATTCCCCGGGGTCCCCCAGGAGCCGGGACGGGCGGTATTTTCTTCGGCGAATACGGACCTTCGGCGAAGGGGGGGTGTCCCCGCCCGTCCTGCGTGTTCGCCTGGCCCATAAGCGGCGCGTGGCGGGCCGCACGCGCTCCCCGCTGAGGATTCGGGGACCCGACGGGTCGATCCGGGGACGGATGCCGTCGGGAACCGAGTGGGCGGCCCAAACCGGGGCCGGATCGGACGTCGAGATCTCGGCGGAGGGCCTCGTCCGCCGCGGCCGTCCCTACCTGCGGCTCGAACCGGCCGGGGTCCAGGCCGGCCTCGTCCACGGAGGCACGGCCTACCGGGGACGCTTCGAGCTGCGGGCGCGTCAGGGGAACGTTACCCTGATTAACGTGATCCCGGTTCACCATTACCTGTACGGGGTGGTTCGCAAGGAAATCGCGCCGGGCTGGCCCCGGGCGGTCGTCAAAGCTCAGGCGGTGGCGGCCCGTTCCTTCGCCCTCGACCGCGTCCGGCGGTCGGACGGCCGGCCTTTCGACCTCGACGCCGGGAGCCTGGCGCAGGTGTACGGAGGACGCGCGGCCGAAACCCGCCGGGTCATCCGTGCGGTGAACGCCACCCGGGGACAGGTGCTCGTTCACCGCGGTCGACTGGTGCCGGGTTTCTTCCACGCGAACTCCGGGGGACACGTCGAGACCGCCGGGGCGATCTGGACGGGGTCCCGAACCCCGTATATCGTGTCCAAACCCGATACGTGGAGCCTCGGGGCACGACACGATCGCTGGCGGGAAACGGTGTCCCACGTCCGTCTCGACCGGGCTCTTCGGGAGGCCGGGCACCCGGGGATTCACGAGGACCCGGGTGTCCGCGTCGAGGAGCGTCTGCCGTCCGGACGCACCCGTACGCTGAGCTACCGAACCGATGAAGGGTCACGGCGTCGAATCGAGGCGGAGACGTTCCGGCTGGCGGTGGGGGCCAATCGCCTCCGAAGCGCGTGGTTCGAGTCGATCCGGGGTGAAAACGCTCGGATCCGTTTCCGGGGCCGCGGATGGGGCCACGGTGTGGGGATGTCCCAGTGGGGAGCCCATGCCATGGCCGAGGCCGGGGTGGGATACCGTCGGATCCT
>CAZEBV010000231.1:0-2553 GCA_964510695.1 uncultured bacterium | reverse complement strand
GTTTGGCGTGTTCGGACCCCTGGTTGTTTCTGATGTACTGGATCACGGACTCGTTGACTTTGTCCTCGTTGATGTCGTTCATGGAGTACTGCGAAAGGGCCCGGGCCCCGGCCAGGGCGGCGCCGTCCGCGATGTTCTGGGTGTTTTCGGAGTACAGGTAATACCGGCCCACGTCGACGGCCATCCCGGCCACCAGAAACACGAAGAAGAGAAAAAGAACCGCGGCGATCAGAATCGAACCACGTTCACCGTCCGCGCCGGAACGCGGCAGCAACCCCTGCTTCTCGGGGCAGAAATTCATAGTATCCCCCCGTTAGGGTAAAGTTTATGTCGGATCTAAAGGATGTGAAAGAAGGGTGAAAGGGACCCGGGATGAAGGCAGCTCGGCCCCTTCGAATCCTCAGGGAAAGAACGGAGCGTCAGCCTGCTGCTTCGTGCGGGACGTCGATCTTCCGTCTCATTTCTTTCACTGCGAGTATACCTCACCTATTCAAAGTGACACCATGAGGTTTGTCAAGACACCCTGTATGGACCGCCGGGAGCGTGAACGCGAACCCGCACGCCGAGCTTAAGTTGACCCACCGGCCGGGAAGGAGACCGCAGATGGAGGAGTACGCGCTGCCCTTTCGGACGGATCGGCTGCCCTCCGACTCCTGCGAGGTGGTGGTGGTGGGCTCCGGCGTGGCGGGGTTGCGTGCGGCCCTGTCGCTGGCCGAGGAGTACGCCGTTCGGGTCGTGACCAAGGGGAAGATGAGGGCCTCCAACACGCAGCGGGCCCAGGGGGGGATCGCCGCCGTGCTGGACCCGGAGGACAGCTTCGAGAGCCACGCCCGGGACACGCTCGAGGCCGGGGATGGACTGTGCGATCGTCCCGCCGTGGAGGCCCTGGTGGAGGAGGGGCCCGCCCAGATCGAGTGGCTGGAGGAGCAGGGGGCCGACTTCGACCGCCGGGACGGAAAACTGGACCTCACCCGGGAGGGGGGACACTCCCACCCGCGCATCGTCCACGGGGAGGACGCCACGGGGGAACGGATCGAGGAGGCCCTGGTGAAGCGGGCCCGTGAGCATCCCCGCCTGACCATCAGCGAGGGGTCGACCATGGTGGATCTTCTGGCGGATGACCGGCGGGTCCACGGGCTTCTCCTGCTGGCGGACGGGACCCTGAGGGTCCTCTGGGCCCGGGGTGTGGTGCTTGCCACCGGCGGGCTGGGGCAGGTTTTCCGGGAGACCACCAACCACCCCGTCGCCACGGCCGACGGCACCGCGGCCGTGCTGCGGGCGGGCGGCTGCCTTCAGGACATGGAGTTCGTGCAGTTTCATCCCACGACCCTCTACGCGGCCGGGGCGCCCCGGTATTTGATCTCGGAGGCGATGCGGGGGGAGGGGGCCGTTCTGCGGGACGCGGACGGGAACCGTTTCCTCCGGGAGGTGCACCCGGACGCCGAACTCGCCCCCCGGGACGTCGTCAGTCGAGCCATCCTGGAACATATGATCGGCCGGGACGAGGCCTGCGTGTACCTGGACGCGACCGGGCTGGCGGAGGACAAAATCCAGCGGCACTTCCCGACCATCGGGGCGGTCTGCGGGCGCCACGGTATCGACATCACCGAACAGCCCATCCCCGTGCGTCCCTGCGTCCACTACGCCATGGGCGGCGTGGAGGCCACCCTGTCGGGGGGCTGCGGCTGGGACAACCTTCGTGTGGCGGGTGAGATGGCCTGCACGGGTGTGCACGGGGCCAATCGACTGGCCTCCAACTCCCTGCTGGAGGGACTGGTGATGGGGTCCGGGGCCGCCCGGGACCTCAAGGAGGGGGTGCCCCCCCTGACAAAACGACGCTTCGAACACGACCGAACGGGACGGGGTTCCGGGCTGGACGTGGACGATCTTCGGCGGTCCATGAAGAGCACCATGTGGCGGCGGGCGGGCATTCTGCGGGACGCCGCCGGGCTGAACCGGGCCCGCGAGCGGCTCGAGCGCTGGCAGGACCGGCTTCGGCGGGCCCCCCGGACGAAAAGCCGGGACGAGCTGGAGCTTTTGAACATGATGCAGGTGGCCCGAAGCATCGTCGCGGCGGCGCTGGACCGGGAGGAAAGCCGGGGAGCCCACCACCGGAAGGATTACCCCGAAACCGATCCGGGGGCCCGTCATCATTCGCTCGTACGAGGGAACGCGCGCGGAGTCGACCAGAAGCCGGTAAGCCGGTGACGACCTGAAGCCGGGTCATCCTGAGTGCTTTGACAACCCCGCCGGGATCTGCTAGCGTATGGGTGGTCTGAGAGTTTGTTCAGGGCCGAAACTCGATCTCGCTGCTGATGTTCCGACAGGATATGAACCGTTGATGATGAACGAGGCACCGATCCTGACGGGCAGGAGGTGACAACATGGCGGACTCCAAGCAACTGTCACCCAGCAGCGAACGCGGTCAGGGCATGGTGGAATACGGCCTGATCGTGGGCCTGATTGCGATCATCGTGATCGCGGTTTTCGTGGCCCTGGGTCCTCAGATCACGGAGATGTTCCAGCAGACCGTCGACGAACAGTCCGTGGGTG
>CAZEBV010000230.1:0-2651 GCA_964510695.1 uncultured bacterium | reverse complement strand
CGGCCCCGGTCGGTGCGTCCCTTAAAGCGCCTCCGCCGTTCGGTCGATTCTCGAGATAAGCATGTACACTGTTTGAGGACCGACCCTCTGACGTTCGGCCCCCGGCCTTCGGCCGACGACGGATCGAGGGGAGACTGCCGGGGTTTTCCCGCACCCGAATCCGACTTCAACCCGGGACGATCCCACCATGGCTGAGGACTACACGGGCGAGAACATCCAGGTCCTTCAGGACCTCGAGCACGTGCGGAAACGCCCCGCCATGTACATCGGCACCACCGGTCCGGAGGGGGTTCATCACCTCATCTGGGAGCTCATCGACAACGCCGTCGACGAGGCAGGACAGGGACACGGCGATCGGATCACCGTGGTTCTGGAGGACGACAACTGGGTGGAGGTGCGGGACCGCGGACGGGGCATCCCCCTTGAGATCCACGAGCAGGAGGGCGTGCCGGCGGTGGAGGTCGTGATGACCAAGCTCCACGCCGGGGGCAAGTTCGACGAGGAGGCCTACCAGACCTCGGGCGGGCTTCACGGTGTCGGGGTGTCCGTGGTCAACGCCCTCGCGGAGCGATGTGAGGTCGAGGTGCGCCGGGACGGTCGGATCGCCCGGCAGTCCTACGAGCGGGGAGACCCGACGTCCGAGGTCGAGATCGAGGAGAAGAACTCGCGTCGGACCGGCACCCGAATCCGCTTCCGTCCCGACGGGGAAGTTTTCCCGGACATCCGCATCGATCGGGCCATGATCAACGAACGCCTTCGGGACCTGTCCTACCTGCTTCCGGACGTGACTTTTCGGCTGGTGGACCGCCGGGGGGAGGACGAGGAGTACCAGGTTGAGTACCACTCGGAGGAGGGGCTGCCGGAGTACGTCGACCACCTGCTGGAGGAGCGCGACCGTCTGTGGGAGGAGTCCTTCATGATGGAGGAGGTGGTGGCGGACACCCGCATGGCGATCTGCTTCAACTACGATCCGGACGGTCACACCGAGCGAGTGAGGGGCTACGCCAACAACATCCGAACCGAGGGCGGCGGGACGCACGTGCAGGGGTTCAAGAGCGCCCTGACCCGGGCGACCAAGGAGGTCTCCGACCGGGACAACTTCAAGGGCACGGACCTCCGGGAGGGACTCGCCGCGGTGGTCTCGGTGGAGGTACCCGAGCCGCAGTTCGAGGGGCAGACCAAGGGCAAGTTCGGGAACCCGGAGGTGCGCAGTCAGGTTTCCTCGGCGGCCTACGACGCCATCTACTCGTTTCTCTCCCGCAATCCCCAGGAGACCGAGGACCTGGTCAAGAAGGCCCGGAACGCCGCCAAGGCCCGGAAAGCCGCCAAGCAGGCCCGGGACGTGGCCCGCCAGGCCAGCAAGGACGTCAGCATGACGCTCTCCAGCAAACTGTCCGACTGCACCAGCAGCGACACGGACGGGACCGAACTGTTTATCGTCGAGGGCGATTCCGCCGGCGGCAGTGCCAAGCAGGCCCGTGACCGACATTTTCAGGCCGTGCTTCCGATCAAGGGAAAGATCAAAAACGTGGAGAAGTCCAGTCCCTCCACGTACCTGAAGAACGACGAAATTCAGGCGATCATCACGGCGGTCGGGACGGGCATCAACGAGGAGTTCGAACCGCGTGATCTCCGGTACAATCGGATTATCTTCATGTGCGACCCGGACGTGGACGGGCTCCACATCCAGAGTCTTCTCCTGACCCTCTTCTACCGATGCATGCCGGATTTGATCGATGAGAACCATCTCTTCATCGCGGATCCCCCGCTGTATTACCGGAAGTCCTCGGACGGGATCGAGTACCTTTACGGGGAGCAGGAGGAGCTGGGTGACGGTGACGTCCGGCGCTTCAAGGGCCTGGGTGAAATGAACCCCGACGAACTCTGGGAGACCACCATGAACCCCGAGACCCGGCGGCTGATCCGGGTCTCCGCCGAGAACGAGGAGGGCGCGGAGGAAATGATTCGCAAGTGCATGGGGCGCAAGGTGGCTCCAAGGCGCGAACTGATACGGGACCGGGCCCGCGAGATCTGGCAGAAATTGACGGAGTCGGCCCCCACCTGAACCCGGGGGCCTCTCACGGGCTCCACCGGCGGCCCCGCCCGGGCAGCGGGGGCACGGCCGTTTGATCCGTTCAGCGGGGCAGAGCCCAGGAACCCCACTCCGGGAGGCAGCGTCTGATGGCACCGGACGGAGACACGCGAATTCGACAGGAAGACCTCGAGGAATACCTTCCCGAGGTCTACACCGAGTACGCCATGAGCGTTATCTCCGACCGGGCCATCCCGGACGTCCGGGACGGACTGAAGCCGGTTCAGCGGCGCATCCTATACAGTATGTGGGAGCAGGGACTGACCCCGGACAAACCCCACAAGAAGAGCGCCCGGACGGTGGGAGAGGTACTCGGGAAATACCATCCTCACGGCGATCAGGCGGTGTACCAGACGCTGGTCCGTCTGGGGCAGGATTTCGTGATGCGTCACCCCCTGATCGACGGGCAGGGGAACTTCGGTTCGATCGACGGGGATCCTCCCGCGGCCATGCGCTACACCGAAGCTCGTCTGACCCCCCTGGCCACGGAGTTCTTCGAACGCCTTCAGTCGGACGGAAGCGGGGTGCCCTGGCAGCGCAACTTCGACGGCAGCACCCG
>CAZEBV010000229.1:0-2671 GCA_964510695.1 uncultured bacterium | reverse complement strand
TACCTGGGTCAGCTTCGGGGAAGCATGCCGGCCCGCCCCGACCTGCTCGAGGAACTGCAGCGGATCCCGGAGAAGATGGAATGGTTGATCGACCGCCAGGAACACTACGAACAGATCGCCCTCGAGCAGTTCAAGAAGGATGATTTTTTGTTCCTCGGCCGCCACCTGAATTACCCGATCGCGCTCGAGGGGGCCCTGAAGCTGAAGGAGGTCTCCTACATTCACGCGGAGGGCTACCCCGGTGGGGAGATGAAGCACGGGCCCATTGCGCTGATCGACGAGGAAATTCCCGTGGTGGCCCTGTGTCCCGAAAGCCGGGTCTACGACAAGATGATCAGCAACGTCGAGGAAACCCGTGCCCGGGGGGGACTGGTGCTGGGCGTGGGCATGGAGGGTGATGAATCCCTCCGGGGGATCTCCGACGAACTGATCCCGATCCCGGATACGATGGAACTTCTGACGCCGCTTATGACCGCCGTCCCCATGCAGTGCCTGGCCTACGAAATCGCCGTGCGGCGGGGCTGTGACGTGGACCAGCCCCGCAACCTCGCCAAGTCCGTTACGGTGGAGTAGGCGGCCCGGGCTCTCCCTCGCCGGCGTCCGCGTCCTTCTCCCCTTCGCCCCGCCGGAACACCCGGTAGGTGGGATACGCCAGCTCCACGTCGGGGTGCTCGTTCAGAAGTTCCATGATCCTCCGGCTCAGCCGGGATTTGATCTCCCGACGTCGACGCACCCGCGTCATGTACCGGAGGGTCACCGTTACCCCGTGTTCGGACACGCTCGTGTAAACGCGGGGGGTCAGGTTGTCGAACTGGATGGCGAACTGATCCCCCAGCCGCTGGATCTCCCGCCGGGCCCGCCGGTAGTTGATCCCCACCTGTTCCTCCATCGGTTCCTTCAGCAGCGACTCCGCCACGTCCAGGTCGCTCTCGAACGTCACGGTGATGGCGAATTCATCCCAGAGGTAGGGGAAACCCAGCGAGGCGTTGTACACGCTTTCGAGGAAGATGATGTTGTTGGGGATGTAGACGATCCGGCCCGTGCTCTGGCTGGCCCCGATCCAGTTCCCCAGCTCCAGAACCACGGTGTGAAGGGGCGTAATGTCGATGACGTCCCCCTGGAGCTGCTGGACCTCGATGCGGTCGCCCACCCGGAAGGGACGGCTCAGCAGGATCTTGAACCACCCGAAGAAGCTCATCAGAACGTCCCGGAGCGCGATCGCGAGCCCGGCGGCCAGGAAACCGGCCACGGCCGTAATGAAGGTGAGGTTCTGGATCCACAGCACGACCAGGGCCAGCACGAGGAGCGTCCAGGCGCAGTAGTTGGCGATTTTCCGGAACACGTGCCGGCGGTTCGCGTCCTCGATCCGCCGGTTGATGATGGCGGTGACGAACCGCCGGAGCAGCAGGGTGACGACCAGCAGGGCCGCCGAGAGCAGCAGCCGGTACATCCCGGGGCTGGCCACGACGTTCGACAGCTCCGACAGCCGTTCCAGCCACCGGGAAACGTTCGCGCGCGCGGACACGGTGGAAATCAGACCGCCAGGGGGTCCCGGATGCGGGACCAGGGGTCCGAGGGATCCTCGACGCCGAACAGCGCCCGGATGCCCGCCGCCCCGTGGGCCCCGGCCTCCAGGCATTCGGGAACCCGTGATGGATCCACCCCGCCGAGGGCCAGCACCGGGACCCTCACGCGGCGACAGACCCGTTCGAGGCCCGACAGACCCGGTCGGGGTTCGGCCGCTCGGGTTTTGCCGGGCGTGGGGAAGACCGGGCCGAAGGTGACGTAATCGGCCCCCCGGGATTCGGCCTGCCGGGCTTCCTTCAGGGAATGGGTGGACACGCCCACCATCCCCTCCTCCATCACGGAACGAAGCACGGGCACGGGCAGGGCGTGCTGGGCCCGGTGGACGCCGGCCAGGTCCCCCAGCGCCGCCAGGTCCGCCCGACTGTTCACGAGCAGGCGATCCGAGCGATCCCGCAGGGTTCGAATCCACCCGTAGCGGGTCCGGTCGTCCGTCTCCTTGTCCCTCAACTGCACGGCGGGGACCCCCAGGTCAAGCAGCCGCCGAACCCGTCGGGGGATCGGTTCCGGACAGACCGAACGGTCGCTGATGGCGAGATACCGTGGAGGGGAGGCGTTCATGACCCGGTCCTTCCCGGTGCCAGCGGTGGGGGTTCGAGGGAATTCATTCGCCGTCGTTTCCGCCGATTGCGTCCCTGCGTGCCGTTTAGCCTACTATACGAACGTCGTCCCCCGAACGAGCGGGCCCGTCGGGTCGCCCCCGAAGCTTTGACACGTGACCCCGGTTATCGTAAGCTGATCCTAACCCATGCCGATCAGTGAACCCGATTTCCGGCGAAACGACAGGGATGCCTAACGATGCGTCGTCAGAAGTTCGATCCGACTCGACTCACCATGGAGGTCGCTCACGGTCCTTCGGCCCCCCGATCGTCGGGGGCACTTGTCCGAGGGAAGCCCACCGCGGCCCGTTCCTTCCTGTCCTGACGCCGGTAGACACCGGTTATCGCGGTTCACACGGTCGGCGCTGGAGGTGCCGATCCTGTGGATCTGACCCTGCTTCAGGGCCCTCCCCTTCAGGTTCTCTTCCTCGCCCTTGGTCTCGTTCTGATCAGTTTCGTGCTGGGCTTTTTCGCCCGACTTTACATCG
>CAZEBV010000228.1:0-2676 GCA_964510695.1 uncultured bacterium | reverse complement strand
GGAGTCCAGCAGAATCAGGATGTCGTAGCCTTCCACCAGCTTCTTCTTGGACTGTTCGATGACCTTCTCGGCCACCTTGACGTGACTCTTCGGGTCCTTGTCCGAGGAGGAGGCCACCACTTCGGCGGGGGTGTTGCGCTCGAAGTCGGTGATTTCCTCGGGTCGTTCGTTGATGAGCAGCGCGATTTGTTTCACGTCCTCGTGGTTGGCCTCCACCGCCCGGGAGAGTTTCTGGAGCACCGTGGTCTTGCCGGCCTTGGGCGGGGAGACGAGGAGACAGCGCTGTCCTTTTCCGATCGGGGTTATGATGTCGAGGATACGGGTGGTTTTGTCGTCCGGATCGTGTTCGAGCTCCAGCCGCTCCTCGGGGTAGGTCGGGGTGAGATCATCGAAAGCTTCTTCGTATTGTGTCCGGCTCATATAGACGGACTACCTCCTGATATGGGGACGGGAAAAAATCGGAAAGCCTCTGGCGTGTGGATCGTCCGTGGTTCGTAAATCGATGGGAAGAATACCTCACCGTACTCGATTCAGCGGGTGAAACGTACCAAGCGTCCAGCGACGTTCTGTTGTTCCCGAATGCGATGTGTGACGGTAAGACGGAAGCGGGCTGGCAAGGACCCTTCCCTGAATCTTCGTGTTCGATAGTATAACGAATTCCCTGGAAAGCAAGGTGCTTGTCCCGTCACGGGTCCACGACGTTTACGCTTTCCCTGCCTTTCCATGTCCCGAAACCTGGTTGATCGGGAGTGATTAACGGTGGATCGCGAGAACGAGCTGCGAGTGGAGACGGACAGCCTGGGTGAGGTGCAGGTGCCTGCGGACGCCTACTACGGGGCCCAGACCCAGCGAGCCGTGGATAACTTCCCGATCAGCAGCGTTCGTTTTCCCCGCCGTTTCATCCGGTCCCTGGCCCGGGTCAAGGCGGCGGCGGCCCGGGCAAACCACCGTCTGGGCCTGCTGGACGAGGACAGGGCCCGGGCCATCCGGGCGGCGGCCCGGGAGGTTATGGACGGGGAGCACGACGACCAGTTCGTGGTGGACGTCTTCCAGACCGGAAGCGGCACGTCCACCAACATGAACATGAACGAGGTGCTCGCGAACCGGGCGATCGAACGCATGGGCGGCACGATCGGGTCGAAGGAACCGGTGCACCCCAACGACCACGTGAACCTCTGTCAGTCGTCCAACGACGTGATCCCCACGGCGATCCACGTGGCCGCCCGTCGTGCCGTCGAGGAGGAGCTTCTTCCCGCGCTCGAGGAACTCATCGAGTCCCTCGAGGAAAAAGCCGGGGCGTTCGACGACGTTCTCAAAGTGGGCCGGACTCACCTTCAGGACGCCACGCCGGTCCGGCTCGGGCAGGAGTTCGGAGGGTACGCCAGTCACGTGAGGCACGGGCTCGAGCGGATCGAACGGGCCGCCCGGGACGTGGAGGAGCTTCCCCTGGGGGGCACGGCCGTTGGCACCGGGCTAAACCGGCACCCGGATTTTCCCGGCGAGGTCATCGAACGGCTCCGTGAGGAGACCGGCCTGTCGTTCCGGGAGGCCGAGAACCATTTCGAGGCTCAGGGGGGACGGGACGCCCTGGTGTTTTTGAGCGGGGCGCTCAAAACCCTGGCCACCGGGCTGATGAAGATCGCCAACGACGTTCGATGGGCCTCCTCGGGGCCTCGAAACGGCCTGGGGGAGATCAACGTCAACCCGGTTCAGCCGGGGTCCTCGATCATGCCGGGGAAAATTAACCCCGTCATCGCCGAATCCGTGTGTCAGGTGGCGGCCCAGGTGATCGGCAACGACGCCGCGGTGACCACCGGCGGCCAGGCCGGCAACTTCGAGTTGAACGTGATGAAGCCGGTCATGGCTCATAACGTGCTGCAGTCGCTGCGGATCCTCGCCTCGGCCTCACGGACCTTCGCCCGGCGCTGCATCCGGGACCTCGAGGCCAACCGGGAACACTGCGAGCGGATGGTCGAACGGGCGCTGGCCCTCTGCACGGCCCTCGCCCCCCACGTGGGGTACGATCGGGCCGCTGAAATTTCCAAGGAGGCCTACGCCAGCGGACGCACGATCCGGGAGGTTGCCCTTGATGAGGGGGTCCTTGACCCGGAAACCCTGGATGAGGTGCTGGACGGACGGCGCATGACGGAGCCGGGCATCCCGGGGGAATAACGGGAATGACCCCGGGGATCCAGGAGGGGGCGTTTCGGTCGCCCGGGCACGGTGGCGGGGGCGAAATCCCGATTGAACCGATCGTCGTACGCCTGAGGGGGCAGCGGGACCGAAGGTCGCCGTGAACCCGGGGCTCTCAGGAGCTCCCCCGAGCTACCAGCGGCTCCGGAGCCCGTTCGGACGCCTCGTATTCGCGGATCATGCCCTCGTTTTGAAGCGTGAGATCGATCTCGTCCAGCCCCTCCAGCAGGCACTTTTTCCGGAAGGCGTCGACCGAGAACGCCGTCGTCCACCCGTCGGACCCCTTCAGGGTTTCGTCCTCCAGCCGAACGGTGATCTCGTAACCGGGTCGATCCTCCACGACCTCGAAGAGTCGGTCCACGATCTCCGACTCCAGTTCGATCGGGAGCATCCCGTTCTTGAAACAATTGTTGTAGAAGATGTCCGCGAACGAGGGGGATAAAAGCGTTCGGATCCCGAAGTCCTTGAGGGCCCACGGGGCGT
>CAZEBV010000227.1:0-2799 GCA_964510695.1 uncultured bacterium | reverse complement strand
CCAGCGCGTTTCGGATACAGCTCTCCAAAAACTGCCGCAGGAAGATCACCGAGCTGGGCTGCAGGACGTGTTCCTTCAGCTCGGGCCGGTCGATCGTCTGACCGGTGAAGGCGAGCTGGGCCGCCTCGTAGACGTTTCGGGAGGCCGCGGTGTTCCTGGACCAGATCCGATAATCCGATCGGCCGCCCCGCTGGATCGCCCGGTGGTGCTCGTACATCAGCTCGAAGTCCTCGCCGTATTTCCGCAGCAGCCGAAGGTAGGTCTCCTGGTAGCCGGGCGGGATCTGTTCCGGCTCCAACAGCACCCGCTCGAGCGAAACGAGGTGGGCGAACCACTGGTGGTCGATGTAGTCGGGATAGTCGTCCTCCCCGATGGACCGCTGAAAGAGATGCTCCCCCAGTTCGCGGTCCGTGTAGTCCTCGCCCTGAAGCTCTTCCCGGCGCTTTTCGTCGGACCAGTCCAGGTACGCCCGGACGACGTCGTCCAGCGTCTCAAAATCAACCTCGGCCTTCTCCCGGGAGACCGCTTCGACCAGTCGGGCCAGCGGATCCGGCCTGTCCTCCATCGAGAATCACCCTGAACCAGAAATCGGGATCGCGGCGCTCACGCTTCCTTAACCCGACGGGGCCGCGTCGGGGGATTCGCGTGCGAAAAGCGGCCCCGCGGGTTCGAATGTCAGGACAGGGTAGGTTCGCAGCCGGCTGCAGCGAACACCGGTGGGACCCAAACGAAGTGTTCTCGGTGCAACACTCCGCCCGGTCGGCGTCGATCAGGGTTCATCCCGGGAAATTGGATGTTACACGGACCGCCCATCGCTCGTTCCCACGGGATTATCCAGTATGAGGTGGATCAAGCCCGCACTCGCCCGGACGGCCGGCAGCCCGGCGATATTTGCGATCATGATGCCGGTCCGCGGTGCCAGGATCGGCCGGGGCGTCTCCGGCCACCGCCGACACCGTCGGAATGTCGGAATCCCTCCAGCTGGTTCCCACCGGAAAAGACGCGGTGGCGACCTTCCTGCGTTCATGGAGTGTACGGACCGCGGATCGGCGGCCTCGACCCGAGGTGGATCGACTCGGAGTCGGATCCGTCCCGACCGCGTCTCCGACCGGATCCAGTGCCTCCCCCTGCTCTCCCCGTGTCCAACCCGGGAAGGCGTTGACCTGAGGTCGGCGCCTGAAGCAGCCTCCTTGTGTTCACCGTGCCGCGGGCCCACCGGGAAGGGACGCTCTGGCGGCGATTCGGACCCGGTCTGGTCCTCTGGGTGCTTCTCGCCGCCGCGGTGCTGGTCGACTGGAGCCTGAACGTGTTCTGATCGGCCCTCGGCGGTGAGGGAAAACGTCAACCGTCCCGTCTGACGCCGAGATGAGATATCGGCCCGTTTTCAACCTTCGTGTCCACGCACCCGTTCAGGGGTCGGCCGGGTTAGCCTTCAGCCACCGGAGGACCTCGCGGGCGTGCTCGTCCGGGGGGAAGACGGGGTAGAAGACGTGTTCGATGCGTCCGTCGTGGACGATCACCGTGAGCCGCTTCAGCAGAGTCTCACCGGGAACCTCGAGGGTCGGAAGGTGCAGGACGTCCGTCAGCACGTGATTGTCGTCGCTCAGAAGCTCGAAGGGAAGCCCCAGGCGATCCCGGGCTTCACGCTGGTAGGAGGTCGACTGGACGGACATCCCGAAGACCCGTTCGGCGCCCCGCTCGCGAAGCTCCTCGTGGTGGTCGCGGAACCCGCAGGCCTCCGACGTGCATCCCCGGGCCCCGGGAATCTCCGCCCAGTCCTCGGGCACGACGTCGCGGTCCGGTCGTCCGGTCTTCGGGTAGCAGTAAACCACCGTCCGTCCCTCCAGGTCCGCCAGGGTCACCATCGATCCGTCGGTGGAGGGCAGCGGGATCGGTGGCAGCGGGGAACCCGGCAGGTGGTCCGCCCCGCCGTCGTCCTCGGGCACCCGCAGGTCGTCGGGAAGCTCGGTCAACTCGTCGCTCACGGCGGATCCCCCCGGGTGGACGGTTTGGTCGCGTTCCGAGGGTATAAGGGCCCCGGGAGCAATCGAATACCGTCAAGAGTCTCGCCCCCATGCGTGGCGAGAACTGTGCAGCCCGTGGCCTGATGACCCAGGGTCCGCAATCTCACGGCTGAAGATGGTGCGAGAGTACTGACAGCGAAGCACGGGAACGGTTCCCCCCGGAAAAGGTTTCACGAACAATTTAACCGCTTCCCCTGCAGGACCATCCAGACGTGTCTCGTTTTTAAGACACGTCCGGGGCAATCCCGGAAACATCCCTTGATCGCGGGAAGAAACGTGTCTTAAAAACAGGACGCATCCATGGAATCGGATCGTTCTGTAAGAACCCGACACACCGGAACTCCTTATCCCCGCAGCAGGACCCCCAAAAACATGATCACGAGGGTGACCCCCGTGATCCCCCAGTGGAGGTAGTTCATCCGGGTGATCCGGTCGGAGAGGTCGTCGCTCCCGTAGCGGTGCACCAGGACGAACAAAAAAGGGAAGGCCCCGAACAAAAGGAAGGCCAGCGTGATTTTGACCCCCGCCACCCTCCCGTAATCCGAGGCCCAGGCCCCGGAGAGGTTCAAAAGGTCCACCCCGTGCAGGTTCACCAGGCCGGTCACGATCAGCACCAGCATCAGAACCCCCACCGTGCGGCGGGCCCGCCGTCCGATGGCCTTCATGTGTCGATCGGCCAGCTCCTCCGGCAAATCCCGGATGAGCGGCACCATCAACAGGGAGAAGTTCAGCGTCATCCCCAGCCACAGCGCGACGGCCACCAGGTGAACGAACA
>CAZEBV010000226.1:0-2822 GCA_964510695.1 uncultured bacterium | reverse complement strand
CCGCCCCGCTCCGCGGGCCGCCGGCCCGCCCGGGGGGGGCGCTGACCCGGGGGGGTCTGTTCGCCCTGCTGGGAGCCTCGGTGGGGGTTCGCCTGGTGGGCCGGCGGGGGTTTCCGGGGCGCTCGGCCCTCGTGGCGGGGATCGTGGCGCTGGGCCTTCTGGAGGGGGCCTGGCGGCTGAACACGACCCGGGTGCGCAGGGCCGGCCCCTCCGTCCTCCTGCTGCAGCCGAACGTCGAGTCCACGTGGACCCCACGACCGGATCGGCCGGACGTTCAGCGTCGTCTGATGACGATGACCCGAACGCACGCCCGCGCCGGCGACCTCGTGGTGTGGCCCGAAACGGTGGTCCGGGGCTATCCTTTCGCGATTCGAGGAGATTCGGTGAGCTACCGAACCGAGCGGGACCGTCGGCGCTTTTACCGTCGGCTGTCGGAGGGGTATGAGCTTGTGCTGGGCGTCCGGTTCCACGATCCCCGGCCGGACCGACTGGATTATCTCAACGGAGCCGTGCACCTGGATTCAGGGCTCCGTCCCGCAGGTTTCTACACCAAACGCATTCCCGTCCCGGGAGGCGAGTACGTGCCCGGCATGGGCCGGGTGGACTGGATCACTCGCCTGGCCCGAAGCGCGGGTACGATCGGGATCCGTCCCGGCACCCTGGGAGGGCATCTTTACCCGGCGGCGCCGGAGGGGGTGCTCCGGACGGCCGTCTTTATCTGCTACGAGGACGCTTTCCCGGCCTTCGTCCGCCGGCAGGTGCTTCGGGGAGCCGGCCTTCTCGTGAACCTTTCCAACGACAGCTGGTCCCGGAGCCGGGCTTCCCACCGTCAGCATTTCTACCGGGCCCGGCTGCGCGCCGTGGAAACGGGACGAACGCTTCTTCGGAACGGGAACACCGGCATCAGCGCCGTTCTGGACCCGCTCGGCCGGGCCCGCCGAAGGCTCGGATCCTACCGAGAGGGGGCCGTACGCGGGAACGTCTTCGCCCCGGTGGGCCCGACGCCGTTCCTCCGGTGGGGGGATCGTCTTACGGCCGGGGCGGCGGGGGTTTTTCTGGGGCTGGGGCTTCTGGTGCACCGCCGGTCGAAGGGCGTTTCGCCGGCCGCTGAATCGGGATAGGATGTAGCGACTTCACGACTCCGCACGACCACGGGTGTTCCAGCCATGAACCTGGACGACGCCAGCGAACGCATCGAGCGGCTCCGCGAGGAGCTGAACGAACTGGGTGACTACGTTTGACCTCCGTGCACTGAAGGAGGAGCAGGAGGAGCTCGAGGGGCGTATGGCCCGGCCGGACTTCTGGGACGACCCCCGGGAGGCCCGGCGGGTCAGCCAGCGTGCCGACGAGGTGAAGGAGCTCCGGGCGACCTACGAGACCCTGGGGGAGAGCCTGGACGACCTCGAGGCCATGGTCGAGCTGGCGCGGACCGAGGACTCGGAGGACTTCGACCGGGAAATCCGCCGTGAGCTCGAACGGGCCCAATCCGCCGTGGCAGCCCTGCGTCGGCATCACCTTCTCTCCGGGGAATACGACGACCGCAACGCGATTCTCGGCATCAACCCCGGCGCCGGCGGCACCGAGGCCCACGACTGGGCCCAGATGCTGTACCGGATGTACCGCCGGTGGTGTGAGGATCATGAGCTGGAATACGTGGTGCTCAACGTGACGCCGGGCGAGGAGGCCGGGATCAATAACGCGACCCTCCTGGTGAAGAGCCCCCACGCCTACGGTCGCCTGAAGGGGGAGGACGGGGTGCACCGCCTCGTCCGGATTTCCCCGTACGACGCCAGCGACCGCCGCCATACGTCCTTCGCGGCCGTGGGGGTTACCCCCGAGATCGACTACGTGGACGACGTGGACATCGACGAAAACGAGCTGACGGTCGAGACGTTCAAGGCAAGCGGACCGGGCGGCCAGCACGTGAACGTCACCGATTCCGCGGTCCGAATGACGCACGAGCCCACGGGCATCACCGTTTCGTGCCAGAACGAACGCAGCCAGCACAAGAACCGTGACACGGCGCTGAAAATCCTCCGCTCCCGCCTTCTGGAGCACCGCATCCAGGAGCAGAAGGAGGACATCGAGCGGATCACCGGGGACGAAAAGAAGATCGAGTGGGGCAACCAGATTCGCTCCTACGTCAACCATCCGTACCAGAAGGTCAAGGACCACCGCACGGACGTTGAAATCAACGATTTCGAGTCCGTGCTCGACGGTCAGCTGGACCCCTTCATCGACGCTTACCTCTCCCACGAGGAGGCTCAGGAGGCATGACGTCCTTTCTTCGAGTCGGCCTCGGGCGTTGGTTTCTCCGCCTGGCCGTCGGGCTTGTCCTTGCGGGCCCGGCGGGCCCGGCGACCGCCGACGTCTACCTTCAGCGAACCGACACGGGCGGACTCGTGCTCACGGAGGATCCCGCCGACGGGCGTTTCCGGCTGATCGTCGAGGCCGACTCCGGGGAGCCAACCCGGGCGGGCGTCGTGGAGGACGCCGTCCGGGAAGCCACCCGGACCTACGACCTTCCCCGGGCCCTGCTCTACGCCGTGATTCATGCCGAGTCAGGGGGGGAGACCGCGGCCGCCAGCCGCGCGGGCGCCCTGGGGTTAATGCAGCTCATGCCGGCCACCGCCCGGGCCATGGGCGTGGAGGACCCCCTGGATCCCCGCCAGAACGTGCTGGGCGGGGCCCGGTACCTCGATCGTCTCATGGAGCGCTACGATGGACGGCTTCGCCTGGCCCTGGCCGCCTACAACGCCGGTCCCGGCGGGTTCGTGGATCACGGGGGCGTGCCACCCTTCGAGGAAACGGGCCGCTTCCTG
>CAZEBV010000225.1:0-2918 GCA_964510695.1 uncultured bacterium | reverse complement strand
GTACAGTCGGCCGTGTTCGCCCCGCTTGAGAACATCGGACTGATCGTCGTGGACGAGGAACACGACACCTCCTACAAGGCCGGAAGCGAACCGCGCTACCATGCCCGTGACGTGGCCGTGATGCGGGCCCGGCGGCTCGACGTGCCGATCCTCCTGGGCAGCGCTACACCGAGCCTGGAGTCCTACACCAACGCGCTTCGGGGGCGCTACCGCAAGCACGAGATGACCCGGCGGCCGGAGGGGTCAACCCCGCCGGTCCGAATGGTCGACCTGAGGGGGAAGGACTCCCTGCTGACGGACGCCCTGATCGAATCGACCCGGGAGACTCTGGAACGGGGGAGCAAGGCGATCTGGTTTTTGAATCGGCGGGGGCTGTCCAACTTCCTTACGTGTCCGGACTGCGGCAGCACGGTCCGGTGTTCGAACTGCCGCGTGAGCCTGACGCTGCACGGACGTCCCCGCCGTCTTCGCTGCCACTACTGTGGGTTTTCCCGGTCGGCCCCCGACCGATGCGAGGAATGTGGTTCCCCCCGCGTGGAAACCGTCGGCGTCGGGACGGAGTGGCTGACGGACCGGGCCGGGGACCTGTTTTCAGGGGTGGAGACGATCCGGATGGACAGCGACACGGTGACCCGGCGGGACGCCCGCCGCGAGAAGCTGGACCGGTTCGGGTCGTCGGGACCCCGTCTGATGGTGGGCACTCAGATGGTGACGAAGGGACTGGATTTCGAGGCCGTCGAGTTCGTGGGCGTCGTGAACGCGGACACCGGGCTGGGGTTCCCGGATTTTCGGGCCGGGGAACGCACCTTCCAGCAGATCGTGCAGGTCTGCGGTCGAGCCGGACGGGCGGAGGGCTCCGCGGCGGTGCTGATCCAGACCTACAACCCCGGACACTATGCTATCCTTTACGCCAAACGAGGCGCCTACGAGCCGTTTTTTCGCCGGGAGGCGGCCGCCCGACGCCCCCTCGATTACCCCCCGTTCGGGCGACTCGTCAACGTCACCGCGGCCGGGGAGGATCGCGAGGCGACCGTCGACGTCCTGGAGACCCTGCGCGATCGCCTCGATCCTCCCGAGGAGGCACGATGGCTCGGGCCGTCCCCGTGCGTCATTGACTACCTCAAGGGGCGGCACCGCTACCATCTGCTCGCCCGGGGCCGTTTCCCCCGGGCGTGGAAGGCTCGTCTGGCGGAGCTTCGCCGCGAACTCGCCGGGGGCATCCGGATCGACGTGGACGTCGATCCGATCGACCTGCTCTGAGGGGGCCCGCGCCGCCGGACGAACGACCCAGGGAGAGGTGTGAGAAACCGTGTCCTCACCGCTTCGTTACTACCCGGATCCCGTCCTCTCACGGCCCTGCGATCCCGTCGAGGATCCCGGGGCCCACGAGGATCTTATCGAGACCATGGTCGAGGTGCTCTACCGGGAGGAGGGCGTGGGACTGGCGGCCCCGCAGGTGGGGGTCTCACGGCGGATCTTTCTGCTTCGCCTGGACCTGGAGAAACGCCTCCACGAGGTTTACGTGAACCCGTCGGTCGAGCTCGTGGAGGAGAAGGAAACCGTCGAGGAGGGGTGTCTGAGTTTCCCAGACGTCACCGTGGAACTGACGCGGGGAACCCGCGTTTCCTTTACCGCCACGACCCCGGGGGGGAAGCGGGTCGAGCGGACCCTCGAGGGACTGCAGGCGCACTGCGTGCAGCACGAGGTCGATCACCTGGAGGGCAGGACCCTGATCGACCGCTGTGACCTCCAGGGGAAGCTCGCCGTTCAGAAGGCCCTCGAGGAGAACCGGGGCGGCGGGCGGGAGGTCTCCTCCTGATTCGCACGGTGTTCTTCGGCACCCCCAGCTTCGGGATCCCCCTGCTGGAGGCCCTGTCAAAGCGTGAGGACGCCTCCGTGGTGGCCGTGGTGACCCAGCCGGACCGCGGGGCGGGCCGAGGACAGCAATCCACCTCGCCCCCGATCGCCGAGGCCGCCCGGGATCGCGGGCTGCCCGTGCACCAGCCCGAGGACATCGCCGCGGAGGGACCCAGGCTGCTTGAGGACGCCGCCCCCCTGGACCTGGGCATCCTGGCCGCCTACGGGGAGATTCTGCCTCCGTCCGTGTTCGAGGTGCCCCGCCGCGGGATCTTCAACTTCCACGCCAGCCTGCTTCCCCGCTGGCGTGGAGCCTCGCCGATCCGACACGCCCTGCTGCACGGCGACGCCGAGACCGGCATCACCGTGTTCCGGGTCGTGGAGGCCCTGGACGCCGGTCCGATCAGCCACCGACGCTCGGTTCCCATCGGGGATCGCACCACCTACGGGGAGCTCTTCGAGCGGTTGAAGCAGCTGACGGTCGACCCCCTGGACGATCTGCTCGAGGCCCTCGAAGAGGACGAGCTTCGGCTCGAGCCCCAGGAGGGCACCGCGACCTACGCCCCCCGTCTTGATTCGGGGGCCGCCCGGATCGACTGGTCCGAGCCGGCGGAGGCCATCGACCGGCACGTGCGGGCCTTCTGTCCGGTGCCGGGGGCCTTCACGTTCCACGGGGACGATCGCCTCAAACTGTTCGACGTTCGACCCGTCTCGTCCACCGTCGACCAGCCGCCGGGGACGCTGCTGGCGGTCGAGGCCGACACCGTTCGGGTCCGGGCCGGGCGGGGCGCCGTGGACGTTCATGAGGTGCAGCCGGCGGGGTCCCGGCGGATGTCGGTTCGTGACTACCTCGCGGGGAACCCGGGGCTCGAGGCCGGCGATCGTCTGATCGACGAGCCCGCCGGGACGAGGGAGTAACCCGGTTGCCCGCGGACGTCGACGGATATTGTAGGCGGGGGAAGGATGGATACAATAAGAGGTTCCACGCGCTGTCCTTGATCCGTTCCGTGACAACGAGGCGAAGCCGATGTTAACCGAAGAACAGATCCCGGAGGCCGTGC
>CAZEBV010000224.1:0-2948 GCA_964510695.1 uncultured bacterium | reverse complement strand
GGTGGTGATCCTGGCCGCCGGCGCGAAAGCCGTGGAACTCATGGAGACCGGTTTCCCCGCCGGCGTGGAATACGGCCTTCCCTTCGCGGCGCCGATTATGCTCGTGGCCCTTCTTGTCGGCGCGGGGGCGGCCTTTCTGCTGACCCTCGTGATGGGCCTGTTCGTCGTCACGTTCTTCGGGTTCCAGTTCGAACTTCTGGTGCTCTTCCTGGCCGGCGGGCTGGCGGGCGTGCTGGGCATCCGACAGGTCAAACGGCGCGTGATGCTGATTCAGAGCGGGTTCGTCGTGGCCGGGGCCCAGATCGCCGCGGTGGCTTTTTTCCACGTGGTCCACCACGGCACCCTCCTGGAGGCCGAACTGGGGACCCATCTCCTCTGGGCCGGGGTCAACGGCGGGCTTCTGGTTCCCTTCGTCATCATGGGGCTTCTCCCCTTCCTCGAGTCCGGGTTCGGGATTACCACCAGCTTCAGTCTGCTCGAGCTGGCCGACCTGAGCCATCCGCTCCTTCGAACGCTCTTCCAGCGTGCCCCGGGTACCTTCCAGCACAGCATTATGCTCAGCCACCTCTGTGAGCGGGCGGCCGAAAACGTGGGAGCCGACGGTCTGCTCGCCCGCGTGGGGGCTTATTACCACGACCTGGGCAAATCGGAGAACCCCCAGTACTTCATCGAGAACCAGACACAATCCGAAAATCCGCACGACGAGCTCAAACCGACCCTCTCGGCCTCGATCCTCAAGGCTCACGTCAAGAAAGGAAGCGAGATGGCCCGTGAGGAGGGGCTTCCCGACGAAATCGTGGATTTCATCGAACAGCACCACGGGACCACGCTCATGAAACCGTTCTACTACGAGGCCCTGAAGGAGCAGGAGGACGTCAGCCGGGAGGAGTTCCAGTACCCCGGCCCCCGGCCCCAGACTCGCGAGACGGGGATCTGCATGCTCGCCGACACCGCCGAGGCGGCCTGCCGGGCGCTCGACGACCCCCGTCCCCAGGAGATTCGGGATCGGATCAACGAGGTGGTTCGAAGCAAAATAACGGCCGGTCAGCTCGACGAATGTCCCCTGACCTTCCAGGACGTGGAGACCATCATCGACACCTTCACCCGCGTGATGACCAGCGCCGGCCACCGGCGCATCGAATATCCCGACGAGGACGAGACCCGCGAGCTGGAGTCGGACCGCGACGCCCGGGCGGAGATGGAGCCGTCGTGAGGCCTCCGGTCCGCAACGATTCGGCGTACCCGGTCGACGAGGAGGCCCTGGCCGAGCTCTGCCGGCGGGTCGAAACGATGGTGGAGGAAGAGCTCCCCGCGATCTCCCTGGCCTGCGTGGAGGACGAAACGATGGTTCGCCTGCACGAGCGGTACTACGGCGAAGCCGGTTCCACCGACGTGCTGGCCTTCCCGTACGACGAGGCGGACGCGGAGATCGTGTTCAACCCCGCCTACCTCCGGGAGGATTCGACGGTGGACGCCGGGGAGCGCCTCGTGGAGCTTCTGGTGCACGGGGTTCTTCACCTGGCGGGCTTCGACCACACCCGCCCCGACGACAATGGGGCCCACCGGGCCCGACAGGAGGCCATCATGCGCCGGCTGCGATCGGAGGGGCTTCCGGACGTTCTCGCGACCGACGCAGCCGCCGGGGACGGATCGACCTGATGGCGTTTGACGTCGTGCTCCTGATTCAGGTGGCCGGGCTTGTTTTCCTGCTGGTTTGTTCGGGGTTCTTCTCCGGCTCCGAGACCGCCCTGACCTCGCTGGGGAAGCTGCGGGCAAAACGTCTGCTCACCGAGCTCGAGGGAAAGGAACACGCCCGCTTCCGCCGGCGGCTGACATACTGGCTGGAACACTCCCAGGACATCCTCGTGAGCATTCTCATCGGGAACAACATGGTCAACATCGGGGCTTCGGCGCTGGCGACGGTGGTGGCCACGGAGATCTTTCTGCACATCGTCGGCGTGGCCCGCTCGCTGGCCTGGGGAAGCGGCACGGCGGTGGGCGTGATGACCTTCCTGATCCTGGTGTTCGGAGAGATCACCCCGAAGAGTTACGCCAAGCAGTACCCCGAGCGGTTCGCCCGCTACGTGCTCCCCCCGGTGATCGGGTTTTACCGGCTCTTTTATCCCCTGATCGTGGTGATGCGGGGGCTCACCCGGCTGCTGATCCGTGTCGCCGGGGGGGACCTCCCGCAGGAGAAAAACCGGATTACCGAGGATGAACTCAAGAGCCTGGTGCTGGCCGGCCGGGAGGAGGGAACCCTCGAGGAGTCCGAGCTTCGGATGCTCCACAGCGTCTTCGAGTTCGACGAGACGGTCGTGCGGGAGATCATGGTGCCCCGCATCGACATTTACGCCATCGAGGCGGGCTCCGGGTTCGAGGACACCATCGACGCCGCCCGGGAAACCGGGTTCAGCCGCATTCCGGTCTACGAGGAGAGCCTGGACGAGATCGTGGGGATCCTGAACATCAAGGACCTGCTCACGCGGATCGACCGGGAGGACCGTGATTCCTTCGACCTCCGGGAGATCGTGCGGCCCGCTTACTTCGTGCCGGAATCCAAGAAGGTCAACCAGCTGCTGGGGGAACTCAGGCGCAACCAGGTCCACATGGCCGTCGTGGTCGACGAATACGGGGGGACCAGCGGCCTGATCACGCTGGAGGACATCCTGGAGCAGATCGTGGGGGAGATTCAGGACGAGTTCGACGACGAGCGGGACTGGGTGCTCAAGGTCCGTGACGGCACCTACCTCGTGGACGCCCGGATCGACCTCGACGACCTGACGGAACGGATCGACCGGGAGCTTCCCACCGAGCAATACGACTCCCTGGGCGGCATGGCGGTGGAGGAGATGGGGAAGATCCCGGACGAGGGGGAGCGCTTCACCCACGACGACATGACGTTCGTGGTGGTCTCGGCCGATCCCAAACGGGTCAAGAAGATCCGGGTG
>CAZEBV010000223.1:0-3037 GCA_964510695.1 uncultured bacterium | reverse complement strand
GTCATGGGACACGCCCACCAGCTGGTCCTCGAGGCCCAGGGCACAGACGATCTCGGTGGCGCTGGGCAGAAGCGACACGATGTTCACCTCACGGCGCCCCCAGTTCCACGTGACCGGCCTCCAGCAGATCGGCCAGCACCCGGCGCGCGTGCCCGTCGGGCCGAACGTTTTTGTGCACCCGGAGGACCTTCCCGTCCTTCAGCACGAAGGTGATGCGGGGGGTCGTACCGCCCTCAACGGACACGTCGAAGGCACCCGCGATCGCTCCTTCGGGGTCGGCCAGCAGGTCGAAATCAAGCCCCCTCTCCTCGGCGAAGGCGGCGTGGTCCTCAACCGTGTCCATGGACACCCCGACGACGCGAACGCCAGCGTCACGGTAGGTCTCGATCTCCCGGTTGAACTGGTCGGCTTCGGTCGTGCAGCCCGGGGTTCCGTCCCGGGGATAAAAATACACCACGGTGGGTCCGTCCGGGTCGATCTCAACGACCTCGCCGTGCTGGTTGGACCCCCGAACGGTCGGGGCCGGATCCCCCTGGTTCAGCGGCATCGACGTCACCTCGCGGGGCCGGTCTTCCGGGTTTGCCCGGGACCGGCCGGAACGTTAGATGTACTCCTCCTCGAGCACCCATCCCAGGGCCCGGCGGTAGTGGCTGAACATTTTCCGGATCCGGGGATGGTTCATTTCCTCGTGGTTAAGCTGTTCCTTCAGGAACTCGTACTGCTCACGTATTTCCTCCTCGTCACGCATAACTGAGTCTCACTCCCGATGGATGGGCCCCGAAGGGGCGTGCCGCCGTCAGAGATCCAGGTCGAGCTGAGGGTCCTCGTCTCGGTCCTTTGACCCCGGATCCCGGGGTCGGGGTGAACCCTCCGGGGGGCGCTCCTCGATGCCGGCCAGCCGCCGGAGGGCTTTCATTTTGTGGCTCCGTCCCACCCGGGCCCGCCGAAGGGCCGAGCGAAGGACCCCGATCGTCCGCTCGTAGCGGTCCTCGTCAACCGGGAAGGGATGGCCGTCCTTCCCCCCGTGCGCGAAAGCGTAGCGTACGGGGTCCCGGTAGCTGGGACGGGCGCCCCAGACCACCTCCGCCAGCATCGAAAGGGCCCGGACCGTCCCCGGGCCGACGCCCTCACGACCCAGCAGCTCCTCGTAGTCCTCGGGGGGACGATCGTAGAGGTCTCCCAGGGCCCGATCCAGCGCCGAGGCTTCCGGGAGATCGTGGCGTCGAGGAAAATCAAGCGTCCGGTCCGACCCCAGGTGACCGGACAGGATCCGACGGTAATCCCGCAGCAGCCCGACCGGATCCTCCCGCACCATCTCCAGGCTCACGGTCCGGTTGTCCTCGCTCGCGGGCGTCGCCAGGTTCAGCACGGTGTGCGCGCGGGAGGCACGGATCCCCGAGTGAGGATCATCGAGGAAGCCGCACGTGGTGTCGTCCAGCCAGTGGTAGCGGCGGGCCCAGCCCTCCTCGCCGCGCATCCCCTGCTGCACCACCGCCCAGCCCCCGTCCGGGGTCACGATCATGCAGTGATGGTAAAGCTGATAGCCGTCCTGGACGGCGGCGCTGTCGGTCCGGGCGGCCATGCGGCTGGTCTCCTGAAGGTGTCCGACGGGCAGGTCGGGGGCCCGTTCGTCCGCGAAATCCGCCAGTTCACGGGGGGTGCGCCGGGACGCCGCCCCCTTGCCCCCGGCCACGTAGATCCCCAGCTCGTGGGCCCGTGGATTCAGCCCCTCCTTCAGGGCCCCGAGAACGACCGTGGTGAGCCCCGAGGAGTGCCAGTCGAAGCCAAGAAGGCAGCCGAAGGCCTGAAACCATCCCGGGTCCGAAAGCCGGCGCAGCACCTCCCGGCGGGAGAACTCCATCCGAAGGGCCTCCACCACCCCGACCCCGAGCTCTTTCATGTGCTCGAACAGGGACGGTGGGCAGTGACCCCCGTGCAGCGGCAGCCGACTGCTGCCGGTCTTCAGGGGTCCTGCCCCCCCGGGGGAACACGCACGGCAACGTCGGTGGTCACCGGAGGCATCGCCTGCATCATTCGACCCGCTGGCCGGTCTCGCGGTCGACGATGCGGATGGCACCCCGACCGTTGTTGGCGGGACAGGCCCGGGCGGCCCGGCGGTTGGGTTCCAGCTCGTCCGCGGCGATGATGGGTTTCTCGGGTTCGGCGATGCCGGTGTCGAAATTCAGCGTCCAGTAATCGGGGGCCTCCTCGGCGCAGCGCCCGGCCCCGATGCAGCCCTCGGCGTCAAACCGAATCTGATACTGTTTGTCGTTCACGACCATACACCTCGCCCAGCCGCTCGAAGACCTCGGCGGCCCGGCCGGTCTCGAGCACGTCGCGCAGCCTCGCGGCGGCGGCGGACGGGGCATCGTCCCGTCCCGCGGCCCAGTGCCAGGCGGCGGCGGTCACCAGCACGGCGTTTCGATAGTCGTCCGGGACCGTCTGCCCCTTCAACAGACGCACGAGAAGCCGGGCGGCCTCGGCGGGATCCGCGCCGACGGCCTCCAATTTCTCCCGCTCGAACGAAAGCCCGAGTGACTCCGCCCTGAGCTCCCGTTTCTCCTCGCGGTCCCCCCGGATCACGACCCAGCTCGCCCCGGGGCGAAGCTCGGGCTGACCCTCCATCCCCTGGATCATCACGACCCGATCGGGCCCGGTGGTGCGGCTGGCCTCGAACACGTCGGCCACCCGGTTCGCGAAGGGAAGATGGTAAAAGGATCCGACGTGCAGGGAGGCGTCCGCGGGGTTGAGCATCGACTCGATGGTGTTGAAAAACGTTCTCACGCCCAGCGCTCCCCGAAGCGACCGGAGGGACGCCAGCCCGGGTGCGTAGACCGACTGGGCAGTGTAACCGAAGTCCCCGGTTTCCAGTCCCTCGGTCGTGGTCCGCGGCTCCGGCCGGGGGTCCCACCCCAGTTCCTCGAGGACGTCCAGGAAGGTGGTCCCCTCCTTGGTGGGCACCTCGCGGCCGGAATGCATCAGGACGGGCAGCCCGGCGGCCGCGTTGAGCAGCGCCGCGGGCAGGGCGACGTTAACG
>CAZEBV010000222.1:0-3085 GCA_964510695.1 uncultured bacterium | reverse complement strand
TCGTGCTCTCCACCCTCGCCATGAGCCTCCTCGCCTGGGTGGGCCTGGTGTTTCTGGCGCTTCGGGACGACCTTCTACGGCGGATCATCCCCTCCCTGGTGGCCTTCGCCGCCGGGTCCCTGATCGGGGGATCCTTCCTCCACCTGATCCCGGAGGCCCTCGAACGGACCCCCGACGAACTGGGGATGTTCCTGTGGCTGCTGGGCGGATTCACGCTGTTTTTGTTCCTGGAGCAGTTTCTGAACTGGCACCACTCCCACCGGCCGGCCGGGGATCCCCCCCTGGAGACGGAACCGGTGACCCACCTGGTGCTGATCGCCGACGGCGTTCACAACTTCGTGGGGGGACTGGCAATCGGGGCGTCCTTTCTGGTGAGCCCGAGGGTGGGCCTGATCACGTGGCTGGCGGCGGCCGCCCATGAGATCCCCCAGGAGTTCGGCGACTTCGGCATCCTGGTGAACGGTGGATGGAGCAAACGGGGCGCGCTGACGGTCAACTTCCTCTCGGCCCTGACCATCGTGCCGGGCGGCCTGGTCGCCTACGGACTGGACGGGCGCGTCGACGCGACGTTCCTGCTGCCCTTCGCGGCGGGGAACTTCGTCTACATCGCGGCCTCGGACCTGATCCCGGTTATCAAACACGGGACCCACGTCGGGGAGAACCTCGTGAACGCGCTGATGTTCGTGGTCGGCATCCTGCTGATCCTCGCCACGCGGCTGGTGGGCTAACCCCGCACTCAATGGGGGGGCACAAGGGAGGTTCCGGGGATATCACCGAAGGCTGAGCCTCAAAAACAAGATTCCATGCAGTCCTTTTGATGCCCCGATTGAGTGCGGGGTGCGGAGCTAGCGCCGCCACTCCACCTGCACGTAGGGTTCGGTTTTCGTGATCTCCAGCTCCCCCTGGTAGGCCTTCTTGAGTTCCCGGCCGATGCGCTCGGCCAGCTTCCCGTTCGTCGTGGCGAAATGGGCCTCGTCCCCCTCCACGCCGACCTCGACCAGCTTGCTGAGCGGGTTCTTCACCTGCGCCCGATCGACCGCGTTGTTGATCAGGTTGGCGATCTCACGGTGGTGCTCCTTCAGGAAGGGGGTCGAAACGATCTTGAGCTCCCCGTAGAAATACTCGTCCTCGACCTTCTGACAGCCGGGACAGACCGACGTGGGCAGCTCCTCGAACGGTCGGCCCAGCTCCGCACGGTCGTCGAGTTCGTCGGGATGATGCCAGGTTTTCTTGTAGTAAATATTGTCGCACGACGGGCAGCGGGCGGGGTCGGTCTGGGGATCCTCTTCGTTCAGGTAGGCATCGCGGGATTCCTCGCTGTTGATCCATCCCTGGACCGGTTCGGAGTTGCGAATCTTGGGATACCGCACGAACGTCTCCCTCCTCGGTCGGGCATCTTGAAATGGTCCGTTCGGAGGTGCCGATCCGGACCGCGGTTCATGCGTGGTACCATTGTAAGGGTCCAGTGCTCATCCGTCACGACGGGACGACGAATGACCCGGCCGGGCGAACCTGGGCCCGGGGAAGGAGGGTGCCCCGAATGCGGGCGCGGCGCCATGATCGAGATCATGGTTTCACCCGGGGGACGAACGGGAATTTTTCGCCCGACGGACCCGTTTGGGTTCTGGGGAGGGCGCCCCCAGCCCGACGTCGGTTTCCGTGGCGGTGGGGTTGTGCTACACTTGCGGATTGCCGATTTACGGTGCTTTCCAGATCGTCTACCCGGCCGGGAGCGGCTCGTCGATAAACGATTTGAGGAAAACACACGGTGGGTCGGCTCCAGTGCCGGGAGCTTTCCGCCGATACAGTGAGAGGAACCGAGACCGCACCATATTTAACGAAAGCAGCGGGTGATACTGCATGCAGAAGGTCATGGTCGACCCCGAGGAAATCGACGGGATGGACGAACTTCTCAGCGAGGGGCATCAGCGCGGGAAAATTACGTACTCCGAGATCAACGAGACGCTGCCGTCCGACTACACGGGGACCCCGTACGTCGACGACGTGGTCCGGTTTCTGCTGGCCCGCCACATCGGCATCGTGCAGGACGACTCGGGCCCCGAGTTCGCCGAGGAACTGGGGCTTCTGGAGAAGGGGGACCGTGACGTAAGCGGGGACGTCAAGAACCCGGTCCAGCTCTACCTGCGTGAGATCGGCAACCACGAGCTGCTCTCCTCCGACCAGGAGGTCGCCATCGCCCGTCAGATCGAACTCGGGCGCAACCGACTCATGGAGGCGATCCTGGGCACCCATTACGCCGTGGAGCGGTTCATCGACCTGGCCAAGGACGTGCTGGACGATGACCTCAGCCTGAAGAAGCTCGTGCAGGTCAAGAAGACGGCCCAGCTGAGCGAATCCGACGTGGAGGGCTGGATGGATCGCATCGGGACCGCCCGAAACCGAATGATCCAGTATCGCACCCGCCTCGAGAACACCTACGAGGAGCTTCAGGAGACGGACGATCCCGAGGAGGAACGGGACGTCCGGGAGCGACTCCTGGAGATACGGAAGAAGATCTACGAGGCCTTCATGGACGTGGAAATCGACAAGGACCTCACGTTCAGCTGGGCCGAGGACCTCAAGGAGGCCATCGAGGCCGAGGAGGAACTGGAGGACTTCAAGGACACGGTTCGCTCCCGCCTGAACCGGGGGCCCGATCAACTGCTGGAACTGTACGAACGGATCCGCGAGGACGAGACCGCCCGCAGCCGCTGGAAACGCCGCAGCAGCTACCGCTGGCGGACCATCCGCCGCTTCGCCCGGAAACTGCAGCGCCGCCGGGAAAAGCACGAGGAGAAGCGATCCCAGTTCATGATGGACCGCCAGGATCTGATCCGCACCTACCACAAGGTCATGCTGGCCGAAAACCACATGCAGAAATACCACAACAAGATGGTCAGCAGCAACCTCCGGCTGGTCGTCAGCATCGCCAAACGGTACACCGACCGCGGCCTGTCGCTCCTGGACCTGATCCAGGAGGGCAACATCGGCCTGACCAAGGCCGTGGAGAAGTTCGAGTACCGCAAGGGCTTCAAGTTCTCCACCTACGCCACCTGGTGGATCCGCCAGGCGATCACGCGGGCCA
>CAZEBV010000221.1:0-3101 GCA_964510695.1 uncultured bacterium | reverse complement strand
GCCGTCCGTTCCCGGAGCTATCGTTACTTCACCGTTCGAGGGCGATGGTACAGGATCAGGTTCCGTTCGACACCGAGTTCTCGAAGCAACCTCGATCTCGATGTTCCCGACAGGAAGGGAGGTGACGATCCATGAGTGGTCGTTCCGAAACACCTCGAGCGTCCGAACAGGAGGAGGCGAACGAGCGGGGTTTCGTGACCCGCATGATGGGAGGCAACGGGAATCGTCTCAACGGCGGCGGCCAGAAGGACAACGGCCGGGGACGTTTCATGCGGGAGGATCTACCCGAGGCGTATCAGCAGGTGCAGGGGGTCCTCGAGGAACTGCCCGAAAAGACGCTGAAGTGGCTGGAACGAAACGAATCGCTGCAGGGGCTCAAGAACGTCGAGCGCAACCTTCGGCGGGCCATCCCGGCCTCCGGCCGTTCCTTCGCGAAACACCTTCACGTGCTGGCCGCCCGCATTCGTGAGGCGGGGGAGCAGTTCGATCAGAAAAAGCCAAGCGAACGCCTCGCCCGACGGGTGGAAAAGATTGCCGGGCGTCTGCATCGTGCCCTCCAGCCATCCTGGCGGACCCGGATGAAGCGGGCCGTTCGTGATCATCCCGTGTTCAGTGCCGGGGCCGTGCTGCTGGTTGGCTACGGGCTTTACCGGGCCCTCAGGGCTCGATGGGCCGACCGAACGGTCGAGGAAGAGTAATCAACCGAAGGACTTCAGGAGAGGTGAAGCACCATGGCCGCTGAACCCGACACCGCCGCAGCACCCGACGAACGAACCCCGTCCGCCCCGGAACCGACGAGCCTGGGGTCGGACGGCGAGGAGGAGACGAGGAAGGTGAGGGACCTGGAACGCCTGTTGAACCGGACCCTGGGTCTGGACCTCGAGGAGGTGCTCCCGGAGGATCTTCAGGGGGTGCTCGAGGGGATCGAGGATCGGCTGGAGGCAGTGCGAGCCCGTGAGGGCGTGCGCGTCAGTCAGGTGCTGCTCGACCGGGTCCGGTTGATGTTTCGAATGTTCGGAGCGGCCGCGGAGGGACGCACCGCGGTTCCCTGGCGCAGCGCGGCCGGCATCGTGGGCACGGCGGCGTACCTGACCAACCCCATGGGGATGGTTCCCTCCTTTTTAAAAGGTGACGGGAGTCCCCTGGACGATGCGCTGGTGGTCTACCTGGGCTACCAGCTCATCGAGCAGGACCTCGATCGCTTCGTGGAGGAACGGGATCGCGAGGGTCAGCCCTCCGGTTTCGACGACTGAGTCCTCCGGGGGAACGGTTCCGGGATCCTCGGGGAGAGGGATGAGGGGCCGGACCGCACAATTCAGCAGGGCCCCAATGTCACCTCACGGGGTCGAGGTTCGTCAGTAAGGCAGCGGTTGAGAGTGGAGGGATGAACCGTGGAATACCTGTCGAGACTCTGGCTGTATTCGCCCGGGCTGGTGATCCTGAGCGTCATCCTCCTGGGGTTTTTCTCGTTTCAGCTCGGACGGGCCCTGATGCTTCGTAACCGGTCGGAGTCCGGTCCGTAGAACCAGGCGGGGCCGGTCCGGGGTCAATCTCTCGACCGTCCTCGAGGTTGCTGCACTCGTTGCCGGCGATTCGCGGGGACGTCTTCCGCGGCGAAGCCGGGCTAACGGGACGAACTCGACGTCCGGGTCGAGCAGCGATCCTACTTCGGGACCTCGGTGCCAGGGTTTTGCGGGCTCCAGCTCCGAGGGCAAGGAGCCCTCGGGCCTCGTTGATGACGCTGACGCCGGCAACGCTTCCGACCATCATGTCCGCCACGTAAACCGGCCGTCCCGGGGACGCCAGCACCACCGCATCCACCCCCAGCTTGAGCATCAGCCGATGGCGAACGTTCGAGACGACCACCCGGGGAGCGGGGGGGAGCGGGCACCGATCCGTCCCGCCTTTTCGATTCCTGTCGTCCCACCCGTCCGGGTCGAGGATCCGGTGGACATGGAATAATCCATGAAAGGGTTACGGGCGGCGCGTCAATATCGAAGAAATAATATTTCTTTTATTTTTCGGACGGGAAACGAGGGTCGACGTCGTCATTTTCCGTGATATTAAAAAAATGAGGAAATGGCGAAACGCTCTTCGGAGGGGCTTTTTTCGGGAACGGGCGGCTCGACCGCGGCTGCAGGAGGGGAATATCAGGATTTGTTAAGGAAACTGTTGGGTTTCTTTACGCATTGTAACGGAACTTCGGGCCCATCGGGGCGTTCTTCCGGGGAAGGCGGATTCCCCGGGTTGTTCCCGGTTGTCGTTTTTCGCTTATCGGCCGGGATATCTTTAGGTCTTTTTTTAACGACATATTTCGTCCGCTGTTTCCGGGGGAACAATTTTTCCGACATACCATTTTGGAAGTATGATAGAAACTTTATAAATAGTCGTTTCGTGGTCGATAATCGAGGGGTCGCTCGCTCGCAGGATCGTGGTTCACTCCCGCGTACCAATCGGTGGTCCTGTCATCTTCCATCTTCTCACCGGCCCGGCGGGCGTCGTCCGCGGGAAGCTCGGAATGAATCCTCGGATTCGACGGGTCGGTTCTGCTGCGGCGACGGAGGCTCGGCGTTGTCTTCCTGAAGCAAGCTGCGGAATGACCCGGAACGTTTCTGGAGGATGATTGGTGGTGGATCGACCGAAGCTCTTTGGCATCGTTCTGATTGCTTTCGGAATCCTTTGGCTTGGGTACGGTCAATTCAGCTACACCGAACAGCGCCACCGTGCCGACCTGGGACCCGTTGAGTTCTCCGTCGATGAAACCCGTCGGGTGTCGCTTCCCTCCTGGGTGGGCGTAGGGGCGATCGCGGTTGGCGGCGCCGTGTTGATCTACGGATGGCGTCGACGTCCGGGGGATTGACCGTCCACGAAATTCCCATGGAACCACCGGTCGTAGACTCCCTGGAGGATTTTCTTTCACTCAACCCCCCGGACCGCGCGTCCGGGAGTCCCGGTTGAAGAAACCCGCCCCGTACGATCAAACTATGGGGTGTGAGCATCCACGGTACGTAGTACATTACCGGGGTCTTCGGAAACCCTCAGGAGGCCGATGACGATGCCTGACGAGAACAACGACATCGATGAGACCATGTCGGAGTTTC
>CAZEBV010000220.1:0-3168 GCA_964510695.1 uncultured bacterium | reverse complement strand
CAGGCGAACTGCCTGGTGATCCTCGAGGAGCCCGCCTGGAACCCCACGCGGGTGGAGGACTACCCGTTCCTGGAGCCGATCGACGAAATCCGGGTGGACGAGGTCCGGGTGGTCCTCACGCAGATGGTCTCGCCGGCGGCCCCGTAGCGGCGTCGGGGGACGCGGCCGGGGCCCGTCAGGACGGGTCGGGGGGAAGGTGGAACCGAGAGGCCGGAACGAACTCGCGGCGGCGGGTATCGTAGATGTAAAGCTCGGCCTCGTGCATCTCCGATTCTTCCACAAGCCGGCGCGTCCGCGTCCGTTCGACCGTGATTCGCTGTCCGCGTTCGTTCCAGACGATGATCTCCTGGCGGGTGTGCTCCTCCTGCACCGACTCCTGGTCCGACCCGGGATGATACCCCACGACGAAGAACGGGTGTTCCCCCTGCTCGAACCGGAACCGGGGCCCCCGCCGGGCGAGGTTCCAGACCTCCAGCTCGAGGGGGCCCTCGTAGTAGTCCTCCAGGTGTTCCAGCAGGTGCTCGGCCTCGGACTTCCGCATCCCTACCGCTCCCCCGAACCGTCGGGGTTCCCCGGGGGAGCGTTGAAGGCACGCACCGCTTCGCCCAGCTCACGAAGCCGGTCCTTGACCGCGCGTTTCACGGTTCCGTCGGGGAACGTCCCGTCGTCACGCCGCTCGCCGGCGGGATGGCCCGTGAGGCGCTCGATCCCCTCCTCGACGGTCTCCACGGGGTACACGTGAAACTTCCCCTGCTCGACGGCTTCCACCACGGGGCGGCGAAGCATCAGGTGGCGCACGTTGCTTCGGGGAATAATGACGCCCTGATCGCCCGTGAGGCCTTTCTGCTCGCAGACGTGGAAGAACCCCTCGATCTTCTCGTTGACGCCCCCGATGGCCTGGATCTCCCCCCGCTGGTTCACCGACCCGGTGACGGCGAGGTCCTGCCGGAGCTCGTAGCCCGAGAGGCTGGATAGCAGGGCGTACAGTTCGGCCGACGACGCGCTGTCCCCCTCGACCTCCTCGTAGAGCTGCTCGAAGGTGATTCGGGCCGACAGGGTCAGAGGAACGTCCTGGGCGAAAAGCCCCCCAAGGTACCCCGACAGGATCATCACGCCCTTGTTGTGGATCCTCCCCCCCATGTTGGCCTCCCGTTCGAGGTTCAGCACCCCCTCGCTCCCGGCGTGGGTGCGGGCGGTGATCCGGGAGGGCTTGCCGAACCGGTAGTCGCCCAGGGAGATCACGGAGATCCCGTTGATCTGTCCCTCGGTGGTTCCCCGGGTGTCGATCTTGATCGTACCGTCACGAATCATCTCCCGGAGGCGTTCCTCCACGCGGTTGGATCGGTAGGTCCGCTCCTCGACGGCCCGCTGCACGTCCTCGTCGGTCACGTGGTCGTGGCCGTTCTCGCTCGCCCAGAAGCTGGCCTGCCGGATGAGGTCCGCGAGGTCCCCGGTCTTGGCGGCAAGTTTCTCCTGGTCGGCCACCGCCCGGGCCCCTTCCTGCACCAGCCGGGCGACGCCCGACGGATCGAAATGAAGAAGGTCGTCCTCCCGACAGACGGACCCGACGTAGCGGGCGTAGCGGTTCACCGTCTCCTCGTCCCAGTCGGTCTGCGCCGCGAAGTCGGCCTTCACCCGGAAGAGCTTCTGAAACTCGTCGTCGACGTTGTAGAGCAGATAATAAAGCAGGGGATCGCCGATCAGCACGACCTTCACGTCGAGGGGGATCGTCTCGGGTTCCAGCGTCTGGGTCTGGATGGCCCGGTATTCCTGGCCCATGGCCTCCGTCTTGATCTGTTCGGTGTTGAGGGCCCGCTTGAGGGCATCCCAGGCGAACGGCGTGGTCAGAAGGTCCCGGGCCTCCAGGATCAAATACCCTCCGTTGGCCCGGTGGAGGGCCCCCTCCTTGATCATGCTGTAATCCGTGGTGAGGGTGCCGAACTGGCCCCGGTGCTCGATCCGACCAACCAGGTTGTAGTAGGTGGGGTTCGTCTCGTGCACGACCGGCGCGGCGCCGCTCTCGGCGTGATCGACCAGCAGGTTCACCCGCAGCTCGTCGAAGATGGACCCGCCGTCCTGGGACATCATGGCGAACGGCATGCCCTGCTGCTGTTGCTGCTGCTGCATCTCCTCGGCCTGCTGGAACCGTTTGAGCGCCTCCACGTTCTCCATCAGAAATCCCTTGACCTCATCCAGGAACTCGAGCACGGCGTCCTGACCGGCGTACTCCTCCTTCAGGGACTCCAGGAGCGGCTCCACGGTGTACCCCAGCATTCGTCGATCCAGTTCCTGCATCCGCTGGCGGACCTCGGACTGCATCTGCTGGACGCGTCGGATCGTGGCCCGCAGTTCATCCTGGAGCTCGCCGCGCACCCGTTCGAAGTGCTCGCGGGTCTCCTCGTCGAGTTCGTTGAACTCGTCCGGGGTCACCACCTCCCCGTCCTGAACGGGGGCCATCACGATCCCGTGCTGGGTCTGAAGGAGGGTGAGGTTCTCCGACTGGGCTTCCTGTTCGAGCTCCTCGAAGAGCTCCTGACGGCGTTCCCGAAACTCCTCCCAGATCTTGTCGCGCTCCTGTTCGTATTCCTGACTTTCGAACGCCTGCGGAACGTCGGATCGAAGCTGCTCCGCGAGCTGCTGCATGTCCGCCCGAAAATCCATCCCGCGTCCCGGGGGGAGCCGGAGGGCCCGGGGTCGATCGCTGGCGTCGAAATTCTTGACGTAGCACCAGTCCGCCGGCACGCTCTCGTCCTCGGCCTGCTCCCGGAGCACTTTCTCGAGGGTCTCGATGCGCCCGGTGCCGGGCGCGCCCATCGCGTAGACGTGGTAGCCGGGGCTGTCGATGTCCATTCCGAAGGACACGGCCCGCATCGCGCGGTCCTGTCCGATCACCCCGTCCATGGGGGCAAGCTCCTCGGTGGACTCGAACTCGAAGGTCCCGGGGTCGCACCGACGAAGAAGCGATTCTGCGTCAAGCTCGTCGTCCGTCATGGGGAGGCTCCTTTCGGCGGGTGGTTAGGCGTCCTCCGTGTCCCCGTCCTCCAGCACCCGATCGAAGAGGGTATCCAGGTTGTCCAGGAAGGAACGCGGGTCGAAACACGCCTCCAGCTGATCCTCCGAGAGCACCCCGATGACCTCGGGGTCCTCGCGGACGAGTTCCTCGAGGGG
>CAZEBV010000219.1:0-3219 GCA_964510695.1 uncultured bacterium | reverse complement strand
CGCCATCGAGGTGGCCTCGGTGATCAGCGACATACTCACGGAATTGACCGAGTGCGTGTTTCGTTACGAAGGGGTGTTGGACAAGTACATCGGGGACGCGCTGGTGGCGGAGTTCGGGATCATACCGGTGGAATCCTCCGACCACGCCCGCCGGGCCTGCTTTGCGGCGCTGGACATGCGATCCCGCATGGATGAACTCGGTGAAGAGTGGGAACGGGAAAACCGGCCCCGCATGGACGTCCGAATCGGCGTCCACACCGGTCTGGCCGCCACCGGGAACATGGGTTCGGAAATGTTGTTCGATTACACGGCGATCGGGGATACGGTCAACCTGTCGGCCCGGCTGGAAAGTGCCAACAAACAGTACGGGACCCTGAGTATGATCAGCCAGAACACCTACGAGAAGGTGGAGGAATACGTGGAGGTTCGGGAGCTGGATCGGATCGTGGTCAAGGGAAAAAAGGAACCCGTGAGCGTGTATGAACTGCTGGCCCGGAAGGGGGCGCTCAGTCGGGAACAGCGGGCGCTTCGGGATCGATTCGCGGAGGCGCTCTCCCTGTACCGGGATCGGAAGTGGGATCGGGCCGTTGAGTCCTTCGGGGCGCTGGCCGAGGATTTCCCCGGGGATGAACCCTCCCGGATCTTCCGAGAACGGGCCCGGCAATACCGTGAGAACCCGCCCGGTGCCGACGGGAGGGGGGTGTGGAAGCTGGAGAGTAAATAAAACGCCAACGGCGTTTGGTCACTTGGTCGGGTTGGTCTGTTGGTCCGGTTGGTCGAAACCCCGGTGGCGTAAGGGCGATCACGTTTATCCCACGCGATTTTGCGTGGAGGATGACTCGTGTCCAAACCCGCTCAAATGCGTCGCTTTGATATATTAACAACCACCCCCGCGCTTTTCGTTTGTTTATTCGGGTTTGACCAAGCGACCAATCCGACCAAATGACCAAACGACCAACTGGAGGAATGCCCCATGGAGATGATGTCCGGAGAGGCGATCTTTGAACAGGTGGTTTCGGGGGGAATTCACGCGGACACGCAGGTGGAGTCCTCGTCGGTTTCGTTGACGGTCGCGGGGATCCTTCGCGCTGGTGGGCCCGGCCAACTCGATTTCGGGGGCGGAGAGCTCCAGCTCGCCGAACGTGAACCCCTCGAACCGGAAAAGCGGGACCCCGACGACGATTACGGCTGGTGGGAGCTTGGTCCCGGAACCTACCTGATGGAGTGCAACGAGAACCTGGATCTCCAGCCCGGCCAATGGGCCCTGCTCTCGCCCCACGATCACCTCCTCTGGAACGGATTGCATCACCCTACCCTGACCCTGGGGGAAGACGACTCGAGCGTGCGGCTGACGTACCCCCTTCAGGTGCACGACGCCGGCACCGCCATCAAGGAAAACGCCCGGGTGTCGGTGCTGCGCGTGTTTCAGTCCGAAGTCGGTTAACAGTCTGAAGTCCGACGTCTGAAGTCCGAAGTCCGCAAACAGTCTGACGTGTTAGCGCTTCGCGCTCGTGCGGCGTCTTGCGTCCGGTGTCTACGTCGGGTAGAGGTGGGTAAGGTTTTTTCGTTTCCGCGTGTCGTCGTTTTTGACTTCAGACGTCAGACTTCAGACGTCAGACTGTTCATAAGTTTTTCAGCAGGTATTCGAGCACCGACCCGAGCCGCCGGGCGGCGGTGGATTGTGCGTCCTTGACCCGGTCCTCGCCCGCGTCCTCGAATCCGTCGGAGATCACCCTTAGTCCACACCACAGCGGCGGTTCATCCGGCTGGCGATTCAGGAAGTGGGAGGCGACGTCGTGGGATTCCATGTCCGCCGCCAGGCACTGGTATTTCTGGCGGCATTTGTTCCTTTCCTCCGGATCGATAACGGGAGAAGCGCTCGTGAGCAGAGGACCGCTTCGCACCGCCGCTTCGGACTCCCCTTCCTCTTGTCCGGCGAGGTAACCGATCAACCGCTCGTATATCCAGTGCAGCACGTCCTCCTCCGGGTACAGCCAGTTCGAGGTACGGCGCCGGATCAGCGCCGTGGGAAGGAACAGGGAACCGACCCCCAGATCCTCGCTAAGACTGCCCGCTGTGCCGGCGATCAGCAGGAAGTCGGGGCGAAGCACACCTTCCATTTTCCGGAGGGAGCGGCTGATCTGATCCGGCCCGATCCCCAGGTGGGCGAGGCGGACCTGGAAGGAGGGGGTGGTCTTCAGGTAGTAGCGGTGGTTCTGGTGAAGTTTCGGGCTGAAGCCCTCCATCCGATCCAGACAGGCTTGATATTCCTCGGCACGGGCCGTGCACACCAGGAGTCGACCGGCGCGGTCAGGGGTTCGACCGGGAAGGGCCATGGGTGATTCCTAACTCGTCGGCTATCGGAGGTCGCTGGAGGCCGTTTGTTCCGACGCGCGGTCCTCGTTCAGGAGCTGCTGTTCCAGAAGGAAGGCTTCCATCCGGTCCAGGGCTTCCCGGAGCCGGTCCCGATCCGTGGCGAAGGACATGCGCACGTGGGTTTCTCCCCCGGGCCCAAAGGCCGAACCCGGTACCACGGCGACCCGCTTGGACTCCAGGAGCCGGCGGCAGAACGGTTCCGGGTCCATCCCGGTGGGGTGAATGGACGGAAAGGCGTAGAAGGCTCCCTGAGGTTGTACGCAGGGGAGCCCCACCTCGCGGCAACGTTTGACCACGAGGTTGCGCCGACGTTCGTATTCCTTCCGCATCGAATCGGCCGCCGATTGTCCGTGGCGTATCGCCTCCAGGGCGGCAAATTGAGCCGTGGTCGGCGCGCAGAGCATGGTGTACTGGTGAATTTTTGTCATGGCGGCGATAAGCTCCGGGGGGCCGGCGGCGTACGCGATCCGGAACCCCGTCATGGCATAGGCCTTGGAGAAGCCGTTCAGATACAGGGTTCGTTCCCTCATGCCGGGAAGGCTCGGCATCGGAATATGTTCCCCTTCGAAGGTGAGCTGTCCGTAGATTTCGTCGGAGATCACCAGCAGGTCCCGATCCCGTGCCACCCGGGCGATCCGCTCGAGTTCACTTCGAGAATAGCTGACCCCGGTGGGATTGGAGGGGTAGTTGATCGCCAGAATGCGCGCTTTGCGGGAGGCCGCTTCCTCGAGCTGCTCGGGATCCAGCCGGAATTCGACCTCGAGCCGCGTTTCGATCTCCCGCCCTGACACACCGTCCAGCCGAGCCGACGCCTGCTAGGACACGAAACAGGGCGTGGGGACA
>CAZEBV010000218.1:2497-3227 GCA_964510695.1 uncultured bacterium | reverse complement strand
GTACCCCTGTCGTGCCAGGGATTCCCGGTAGAAGGGGCCGTAAGCTCCGATCATGAAGGCCATGTGCGCCCGGGCTTCCTCCCGGATTGCTTCCGGATCCGAGCTCACCCGACAGCGCAGGATCGGACAGACCCGAACGTCCGAGGCGTTTCGGTTCGCCTCCGAGAGCCCCCTCTCCAGGTCCTCCCGACGATCCTGAAGCCCCTCCGGGGTAAACAGCTGGGGAACCCAGCCGTCGGCGAGCCGGCCGGTCATCTCCACGGACTGCGGACCCAGGCTTGCGACGTCGATCGGAGGAGGATCCTCCAGGGGACAGTGCAGCGTCAGACCGGCGGGATCGAAGACCTCCCCGTCGAATTCGACCGGTTCACCGGTAAACGCCCGCCGCAGGATCCGAATGGTCTCCCGGAGCCGGGTCAGCGGTTTCTCGAACGAACAACCGTGCCACCCTTCCACGAGGTCCGGGGAGCTGGCGCCCAGGCCCAGGCGGTAGCGACCGCCGCTGAGTTCCTGCAGCGTGGCGGCGGTCTGAGCGAGCAGACCCGGGGTGCGGGAGAACGGTGAAAAAACTTCGTTGGACAGGCCGAGTTCCTCGGTTCGCGAGGCGATGCCCGCCAGAAGCGTCACCGCGTCGCGACCCGTGACCTCGGGAAGCGAGACGCGCTGGAACCCGAGTCGTGGGGGCCCGCCGGGCGCCCCCCACCACACCACGGGAGAAAAAAACAGGCCG
>CAZEBV010000218.1:0-2487 GCA_964510695.1 uncultured bacterium | reverse complement strand
TCGGCCCGTCGGGCCGCCTCGAAGACCTCCTGGAGAGAATAATCCGGGCCGGTGGAAACCACGAGGTCGAGCGGGACGGAAAACGTCATGTGAGACCCTCCCGGGTCGGGCGTCGGGGTTGTCGGACGAACGGGTTCCGTTAATCCTTTCACAGCGTGCCAGCGAGGTAAACGATCCCGTCGTCGGTCCGATGATCCACGGGAGGAGCGAGCCGGTGACATCCTTCGAGGACGGCAATTTCGTGGAACTTAACGGGGTCCGGCTTCACCGGGTGGAAACCGGGCCCTCCGGGGGTCGACCGGTCCTTTTCCTCCACGGTTTCCCGGAGTTCTGGTACGGCTGGCGCCATCAGCTGTCCGCCCTGGGACGGGCGGGGTACCGCTGCCTCGCCGTCGACCAGCGAGGCTACAACCGAAGCAGCAAACCCGGCGGCTCACACCCCTACCGGCTCGAACGACTGGTCGCCGACATCGAGGGCCTGCTGGACGCGCTGGGGCTGAAACAAATCAACCTCGTGGGTCACGACTGGGGCGGGGCCGTGGCCTGGTGGATGGCCCTCACCCGACCGGGCCGCCTGCAGCGGCTCGCCGTGCTGAACCTCCCCCATCCCGCCGTCTTCCGGAATGCCCTCCTCACCCGTCCCGGCCAGCTTCTGAAAAGCTGGTACGTCTTCTTCTTCCAGCTTCCGTGGCTCCCCGAGCGGATCCTATCGTTCAAACGGGGCGCGGTCCCGGCACGGGCGCTTCGGCGCACGAGCCGGGACGGGACCTTCCCCGATCGGATCCTGGTGCACTACCGGCGAGCCTGGTCCCGCCCGGGGGCCTGGAGGGGCATGATCAACTGGTATCGGGCCGCCCTGAGGCATCCGCCCGAGTCCCCCCCATCATGGCGGGTCGAGGTGCCCACCCTGCTGCTGTGGGGGGGGCGTGATGCCTTCCTGGAGGCCTCGATGGCACCCCCGAGCGTCGATCGATGCCGGGAGGGACACCTGGAGCGGTTTCCGGAGGCCTCCCACTGGCTCCACCACGAGGAACCCGGGCGGGTCAACCAGCGGCTGATGGCCTTCCTGGAGTGACCCCCCTCAGCCGGATCAGGGGAAGGAACGATCCGGGTCCCAGTCGGGCTCCTCCCGCCAGATCCGGGAGGAAGGCTCCAGAAGACCGCCCTCCTCGTCCCGCCAGGTTCCGTTCTCACGGTCGTAATACAGCTCGAAGTGCAGGGCGGGGGGGTGATCCTCCTGACGGGAACGGTAGGAACGCCCCGGGGGGAAACACTCCATCTCGGCTCGGACGTAAACGAGGCTGAGCTCGGAGTCGGTGCCGAAGGCGACCTCGATCAATCCCCGTCCCCCGTAATCGCCCAGGTCGCCGGCGGACAGCTCCTCGAAGTAAAAAAGCCCCTGGATCAGCGTGCCCAGGCGGTCCACGGTGTCGTCCCGGAGCCGTCGGTGGCCGCCGGGCGTTTCCGAGAGGTAATCGCTGCCCCGGTGGGTGATCCGGAAGGGCAGTTCACGGGCCAGCTCGGGGAGAGCACGGTCGATGATCCCGTCCGCCCGTCGATCCTCACGCCGGCGGGACTCGGGGCTCACCTCGTTTTGCCGCTGCAAAAAATTCACCGTCGCGAGCCTCCCTTAAAGCGTGGTTCGATCGTCCGCGAGCGGCGTACGCTAACCCGTCCGCGTCCCGTCATCAATGGCCCCGTCGGGTAAATTACACCGACGCCAACGCTTTCCCTTTTGCCCGGGGGTACTCCATCTGTTAGATTTAAGGGTCTCTTTAAATCGTAAAGCTCAGCCGCTGAACACCTCAACCCCACGATCGGGACGGTCGATCATGGATTTCAGTCTCACGGATGAACAGAAGCAAATTCGGGACGAAGTACGCCGGTTCGCCGAAAACGAAATTATCCCCTACGCACGGGAGCACGACGAAGAGGAGAAATTCCCCCACGAGATCGTGGACAAGGCCGCCGAGATGGGACTGACCGGCACACGGATCCCCGTCGAGTACGGGGGGGCCGGTCTGGGGGCCGTCGAGTCCGTGATCATCGCCGAGGAATTCTTCGCGGCCGACCCCGGCATCGGCTTCTGCTGCGGCGCCACCTCCTTCGGCACCGAGGCCATCACGGCGTTCGGCACCGAGGCGCAGAAGGAACAGTACCTGGAACCGGTGGCCCGGGGGGAAGCCATCAGTGGCGCGGCCATCAGTGAGCCGGACACCGGCTCCGACGTCGCGTCGGTCTCCACCGAGGCCGAGAAACGGGACGGCGAATGGGTCATCAACGGCAACAAGATGTGGATCTCCAACGGTACCGTGGGCGATTTCTTCGTCGTCCTGTGCCGAACCAACCCGGACGCGGAGGGACGTTACGAGGGGTTTTCCCAGATCATCGTCGAGTCCGACCGCGACGGGTTCGAGGCCGAGAAGATTACGGGCAAACTGGGCATTCGTGCCAGCGACACCGCCGAACTGATCTTCGTCGACGTCC
>CAZEBV010000217.1:0-3295 GCA_964510695.1 uncultured bacterium | reverse complement strand
GGTAGAGGGGCACGTTCCGCCCGGCGGCCGCGGCCCGGGCGGCCGCCAGCGAAACCCCCAGGATCGCGTTGGCCCCGAGTTCGGAGTTGTCCTCCGTTCCGTCCCGTTCGATCATGCGCTCGTCGATCGCCCGCTGATCCCGCACGTCCAGGCCCCGGAGAAGCTCCGCGAGCTCGTCGTTCACGTTGGCCGCGGCCTGGCGCACGCCCTGGCCCCGGTAGCGATCCGGGTCGCCGTCCCGAAGCTCCAGCGCCTCCCGTGCCCCGGTCGACGCGCCGGAGGGTACGGTCGCACGTCCCGAGGCGCCTCCCTCCAGGTGAACCTCGACCTCGACGGTCGGAACCCCCCGGGAGTCCAGCACCTCCCGGGCGTGCACTCGACGGATTGAGGCCATCAGGAACCGTCCTGAAGGACCGCCTTGATTTCATCGAAATCAGGGAGGACCCCCGGATCGTCCGATTCCCAGCTGTATTCGATGACCCCCTCCTCGTCGACCACGAAGGCAGCCCGGTTGGCCACGTCGTGGAGTCCCAGCAGATCGTCGCGTTTCACGTCGTAGGCCACCACGGCCTCCCGGTTGAAATCCGAGAGAAGAGGAATCTCGATGCCCTCCTCCTCGGCCCACGCGTTCTGGCTGAAGGGGGAGTCCACGCTGATGCCAAGCACCTCGGCGTCCAGGTCCTGGAAGCTGGACAGATCGTCGGTCACGGAGCACATCTCCTGGGTGCACACGCTCGTGTAGGCCAGGGGGAAGAAAAGAAGGACCACCTTCCGGCCGCGGTAATCGGAAAGGGTCACTGTCTCGTCGGGGGCACCGGAGGGAAGCTCGAACTCCGGGGCTTTCGTGCCGGCAGCAAGGGCCATTCTCATGCACCTCCCGTGGGGATACCGTGCGTGATCCTCGGACTCGAAGGAACCAAAATCGGGCCGGGGGAAAGCGGAGCGTGAAACGACGCGCGTTTCAGCGGACGACCGTACCGTTGGGAACGGAGGCGTCCGGGCTCAACAGGGCGATGCGGCGGTCGCCGTCCGCCGCCAGCACCATTCCCTCACTGCGCTCCCCCCGGATCGTGGCGGGCTCCAGGTTGGTGACCACCACCACCTGACGGCCCTCCAGCTCGTCGGTCTCGTAGTCCTCCTTCAGGCCGGCCACCAGCTGGCGGTGTTCCCGTTCCCCGAGGTCGACCTCGAGCAAATAAAGCCGGTCGGCGTTCGGGTGGTCCCGCGTGGACTGCACGGTTCCCACCCGCATCTCCAGTTTCTGAAAGTCATCCATGTCGATGGACACGGACCCTCAACCTCCTTTCAAAGCGGCCGTCACGGTCCGTAGAGGGGCGCCTGACATTAGCAAACCGCCCGGCAGGACGTCAATTTCGGGGCTCAGCCTTCGTCCTCTCCGTCCCGGGCCTGCAGGCGATACAGCACCAGGTTGGAGACGTAAATGGAGCTGAACGTCCCCAGGACCACGCCGATCAGGAGGGTGATCGAGAAAGCCCTCAGCGCAATCCCCCCGTAGAGGTACAGCACCAGCACGGCCAAAAAGGTGGTCAGCGAGGTCACGAGGGTCCGGTTGAGCACCTCGAACACGCTTCGGTTGATCACCCTGTACCAGCTGGCCCCGTAGCCCATGAGGGATCGATTTTCCCGTACGCGGTCGAAGTTCACGATCGTGTCGTTCAGGGAATACCCGATGATGGTCAACACCGCCGCGACCACGGGCACGTTGAATTCCACCCCCGCGAGGGTGAGCAGGCCCACGGTGATCACGATGTCGTGCAGGATGGCGGCGATGGCCCCCAGCGAATACATCAGCTCAAACCGCACGTAGAGGTAGGCCAGGATCCCCAGGAGGGACAGGAGGATGGCCAGGGCGGCGTAGCCCACCAGTTCGGCCCCGATGGCCGGACTGACCATTTCGCTTCGCTGAAGCACGAAGGGAGAGAGGACCATCGTCCCCTCGAGGGGCTCGCGCGGAAGGCCCTCCATGGCCGGATGGGAGAAGACCTCCCCGATGCCCCGGAACAGCCCCCGCTTCTCCCGACGTTCCACCAGGCGGCGGGCGATGGTCCCGTAGCGCCCGGAGAAGAACTCCTCGTGGACGATCTCCCGGAACCCCTCGCGGGGAATGGAACGCAGGTTGATGCGGTCGGCCCCCGCCGGGCCCACCGAGAAAATGGCCCGGAACCGCTCCGGGGGAACGTCGAAACGGCCGAGAAGCCCCTCCAGCGAGGCGAGGTCCTCGAGCCGATCGTCCTCGCGAAGCGCCTCGAAGCGGTCCACGAACCCGTCGGTCTGGCGGCGAACCAGCCAGTCACGGATCTCCCCGGCCGAGGCCCAGTTGAGGTCGATTTTGGTCGTATCCCCGACGAACTCCCGCCGGAGCATCCGGACGATCTCCCCGCTGAGGGTTTCGTTGACCACCGTGCGGACCCGCCCCCGGATGGCCTCACGCGAGGCCGTCCGAAGGTTGATCCGTGTGCCGGTGTCCTCCCCCAGTCGGAAGTTCTCACGCAGAACCGACCCGGGCACGGCCACCGGACGCCCCTCCGGCTGGAGGTCCCCCAGTCGGTCGACCGCCGGATCCCGGCCGAGCTCGTACAGGCGATCGGCCAGGGCTTCCGAAAGCGGACGCGCACGCACCGTGACCATCAGTCCCCGCCGTTTCTCCTCGCCCTGAAGACCCACGGTGTTGACCTTGGCCTCGAAGAGCCGTTCGTTGAAGAGCGATCGGATCCGGTTCATCCGGTCCGGGCCGATCGGGCGGTCGAACTCCAGGAGCACCTGAAGTCCACCGGTGAAATCGATGCCGTAAAGAAGTCCCCCCTGGTACCCGATCCCGACCACGCTCAGCACCAGCAGAGCGACCGTGAGGAAGACCGCGGGCCGCCGGTAGGCCAGAAGTTCGCTCCACTTAACCACGGAGGTAACCCCCCCCTCCGACCGGGGTCGAAAGCCCGAACGCGGGACTCATGGTTCGTAGCGCCCCCACCCGATGTGCAGGCTGCGAACCGACGACCGGAGCGTGGAGAGAGAGAAGAGAAACCGGCCCACGAACAGGGCGGCGAAGAGCGTGCCCAGGATCCCCAGCGTGAGCGTCACCGCGAAGCCCCTCACGGGTCCGGTCCCGAAACCGTACAGGGCCACCGCCGTGATAATCGTCGTCACCTGAGCGTCCACGATGGCCGAGGTCGCCGCGTCGAAACCGTCCTGGACCGCCGAGCGGATCGGCTTCCCCTCGGCCAGCTCTTCCTTGATGCGCTCGAAGACGATCACGTTGGCGTCCACGGACATGCCG
>CAZEBV010000216.1:0-3298 GCA_964510695.1 uncultured bacterium | reverse complement strand
TCGGCGTTCGCCGGGGATAGCGAGACCCGCCAGCTCGCCGCGGTGACGGGGCTGTCGGGGCCCATTGCCGGCATCATCAACAACACGCCCGTGGTGGCCATCTTCATTCCGATGCTCTCCAACCTGGCCCGACGGGTGAAGACCTCGCCGTCGAAACTGATGATGCCCCTCTCCTTCGCCTCCATGATGGGCGGGACCCTCACCCTGATCGGAAGCTCGACCAACCTGCTGGCCAGCGACCTCTCGGGGCGGCTTCTTGGCCGTCCGATTGTCTTCTTCGAGTTCACCGCCGTCGGGGCCGTCATCCTGGCGGCCGGCACCCTCTACCTCGTGTTCTTGGCGCCCCGCCTGATTCCGGAGCGCATCGACCCCCAGGAGGACCTCGCCGAGGAATACGAGATGGGGGACTTCCTGACCGAGCTGGTCCTCGACGAGCAATCCGGCCTTGTCGGGAAGAACGTGGGTGAGGTCGTGGAGGAGTTCGAGATAGACCTCGACCTCGTGCGAATCGTTCGCGGCGAGGAGCCGTTCATGGAGCCCCTGGAGGTCAAGACCCTTCGGGAGGGGGACCGGCTGGTGGTGCGTACGCGCCGTTCGAACCTGCTGGATCTCCTGGACCGTGAAGGGGTCCGGCTGTGGACCTGGACCGAGGACAGGATCTCCGAAGAGCAGCTCGAGGCACCGGTCAAGGGACAGACCATGCTGGAGACCGTCGTGCCGAAGGGGTCCTTCCTGGAGGGACAGACCCTGAAGGACGTCAACTTCGTGGATCGCTACGACGCGACGGTCCTGGCCGTCCGTCGGGGGGAGGAGCTCACCCGCGCCCGGATGGACCAGCTGGAGATCAAGGCCGGCGACGTGCTGCTCCTTCTGGCCACCGAGACCACCCTCTCCCGGCTGCGGCAGAACCGCAACTTCATCGTGGTCGAGGCGATCGAGCCCTCGGAGTACCGGTGGGATAAAGTGCCCCTCGTGCTGGGCATCCTGGCGGGGGTCGTGCTGCTGGCCGCGTTCGGGGTGGCTCCGATCGCCCTTTCCGCGCTGGGAGGCGTGCTCGCGATGGCGGCCACCGGCTGCATCGAACCCAACGAACTGCACGAATCGGTGGACTGGGAGGTCGTGTTCCTGCTGGCCGGCCTGATCCCGCTTGGGATGGCCATGCAGCGAACCGGGGCGGCCCACTACCTGGCCCGGTGGGTGATGCGGGCCTCCCATACCCTGCCGCCGCTGGGGGTGCTGGCCGTTTTTTACCTGTTCACGGCCGTGATGACCAATTTGATCCACAAAAACGCCAGCGTGGTGGTGATGATTCCGGTCGCCGTGGACGCGGCCTCCAGCCTGGGGCTGGCTCCCTTTCCATTTTTGATCACGGTGATGCTGGCGGCCAGCACGGCCTTCCTGACGCCGGTCGGCAACCACACGAACCTGATGGTCTACGGTCCGGGGGGCTACCGGTTCTCGGATTTCTTCCGGGTCGGGGCCCCGCTGCAGCTTCTTCTGGCGGCCGTGACGCCCCTTTCGGTGGCTCTATTCTGGGGTCTTTAGGCCGGCTGCACGCGGGAGGATACGATGCAACATAGGAACGTTCAGGGGAGCCTTCGATAGTAGGCGGCGGTTATGAACCGTCCAAACCGACCTTCCAGGAGTCGATCCCGCAGCCGACGCAGGTTTCCCACGGCCCCCCGAGGCAGCCCGAAGCGCTCGATCAGACAGCGGGCTCCGCCCCCGTCGTTTCCCCCCAGCGTGATCTCCAGCGTCTGCACGGTTCGATTCGTGGCCCCGCTGTCATCCGTGGCGGTCAGGCGTACCGTGTAGGTTCCGGTGTCCTGGTACACGTGGCTCGTGAAGTCGCCCGAGGACGTGTCGCCATCCCCGAAGGACCACGTCCTGCTCGCGACGATCCCGTCGGAATCGGAGGATTGATCGAAGAAATACACCGTGTCACCGGGCCGGGGATCCAGTGGAGTGGACAGAAAATCCGCACGAGGATACTGGTTGGTGGACTCGAACCACTCGAATCGGTGTAATCCCCACTCAGGAACCGATCTCACTCCAAGCAGGTCCGGGGCCTTTTTACCGTCGAAATCGGTGAGGAGAATTTTATGGACACCTTCGTCACCTCCCACGGTTTTTCGTTGCAACTGGCCGGAGGCTCCGGCATTTTTATACACGTAATAGTTGCCGTCTGGACCTGAACCTGTAATCTTCTCGGCGATCAGGAGGTCGGGATCGCCGTCTTCGTCGACATCCCCTGTACTCAGATCCGACGTAACATCTAGCCTGTTATCTTGGTAAACGAGAGTAAAATCCTCATCCTCCGGTCCTTTCTCGTAAACCGACAGTCCCCCCCCCCTCAGTATACTGCAATATCGGTGTTCCGAGCCAAGGATGAGTGATGGTATACACCGAGTTTCTGGTCAGCACGGTCGCGTCCGGCCGACCGTTTCCGTTAAGGTCGGTCATCTCGACGTCAGTGGCGGTGTCGGCCTCCGGTTCACCGGACACGATGACGTGTCGGGTGAAGTCGGTGGCCGTGCCGTCGTTCTCGTACCAGACGACCTCGTCGGCGACCCGGGCGGCCGCGGCGAGGTCCGGGTCGCCGTCCCGGTCGACGTCAGCCACATCCACCGCCGAGGCTCCCTCTGCCCGGCCGATTACCCGTCGTGTGAACCCGAGGTCGGTCCCGTCGTTCTCATACCAGACGTACTTTTCGTTGGTTGCCGACACGATGTCGAGGTTTCCGTCCCCGTCGAAGTCTATTACTTCGAGCGAATGGGATTCCTCCGGGTACACAACGTGTTCTTGAAAGGAAAGGCTCGTGCCGTCGTTTTCGTACCAGTTCACGGTGTTCTTGGTTCCCAGCACGATGTCCGTATCGCGGTCCCCGTCGAAATCGACCGGTACCACCACTCGGGGCTTTTCGGAAAAGGTAGTGATGCGATGGTGGGTAAAATTCGTGTTGGTCCCCAGGTTCTCGTACCATGCTGCACCTCCATCTTCGTCCCACGCGGCGCTTCCGTCTGCCACCACGACGTCCGTGTCTCCATCCCCGTTCATGTCGACGGCGACGGCATCGTACGCCCCGGGTGGATCTGAATCGATGGAGTGGTTCCGGTAGGGGAGGGCACCCTGGACGGGCGAAGGAAGACAGCTTGAGGTGACGAAGACCAACAGGATACTCAACCCCACCAGCGTGGGATTCACGGGGAAGCGATCGGGAACCGGGAAGAAGGGTTCCCTCGGTGGAAGCATAGAATTTCTTCCTCAAGTGATCGCTGTTTAAGAGTCCGCGGATTCC
>CAZEBV010000215.1:0-3335 GCA_964510695.1 uncultured bacterium | reverse complement strand
AAAAGGGGGCGGTGGATTTCGTGGCCAGCTCCGTTCCCGAACTGGTGCGGGCCCTCGGGGACCGCAGGGTGACCCTCGAGGACGGCTCCAGTCGGATCCTGCCCGGGGACGCACCCGTGCGGACGCTGGCCCCCTCCTGGAAGGAAGATTTCCTGAACACCCTCGTGAACCCCAACCTCGTCTACATTTTGATGATGCTTGGCATCTACGGCCTGATATACGAGTTCGCCAACCCGGGTGTGGGGCTCGGGGGGGTCGTGGGCGGGGTCTGCCTGCTGCTCGCCCTGTACGGGATGAGCGTGCTGCCGATCAGCTACGCCGGGCTCGGCTTGATCCTTCTGGGGGTGGCCCTCATGGTGCTGGACCTGTTCGTACCCAGCTTCATGGTGCTCACGATGGGCGGGCTGGCCTCCTTCGTGCTGGGTTCGATCATGCTCTTTGAAACCGGGAGCTTCCGGGTGTCCGTCTGGCTCGTATCGGGGGTGGCCGCGGCCACGGCCGCGTTCGTGCTGGCGGTCGGGTCCCTGATCGTCGGTGACTTCAGACGGCCCTCCGTCACGGGATCTCAGGCCATGATCGGCCGGGAAGGCGACGTGCGCCGTACGCTTGACCCCGACGGGATGATTTACGTCTGGGGCGAATACTGGTCCGCCCGAAGCCGGGACGGTTCCACCATCGAGGAGGGGAAGTCCGTCCGGGTGGTTGACCAGAAACAGCGCACCATGATCGTGGAACCGGTCGGGACCTCGGGTTCCGGCGACGGGACGCCCGCCTGATCCCTCCGGTCGTTCGCTTGCGAAAGGGGCCCGTTTCCCCGTAGGTTGAAGGGGTGGTCCCCAATTTTTCCACCGGGAGGAGGACACCATGCCCTCTCTGTTCATCCTGGGGTTTCTTGGCGTTCTCGTCATCGTCGTGCTCAGCGGCGTCACCGTCATCAAGGAATACGAGCGCGGGGTCATCCTCCGGCTGGGAAACCTGGTGGGCACCCGGGGGCCGGGGTTGATTTACGTGGTTCCCATGGTGGAGACCATCGAACGGATGAGCCTCCGGATTATCACCCTGGACGTTCCCGCCCAGGAGGTGATGACCCGTGACAACGTTCCCGTGGAGGTCAACGCCGTCGTTTATTTTCGGGTCGAGGATCCGATCGACGCCTTCATCCAGGTGAGTAATTACTACATGGCCACCAGTCAGATCGCCCAGACGACCCTCCGAAGCGTGGTGGGGCAGGCGGAGCTGGACGAGCTGCTGGCGGAACGGGAGAAAATCAACCAGAAGCTGCAGGAGATCATTGACGAGGAGACCGCTCCCTGCGGCGTGAAGGTCACCGCGGTCGAGGTTACAAACGTGGAGCTTCCGGACAACCTGCAGCGGGCGATGGCCCGCCAGGCCGAGGCGGAACGGGAGCGCCGGGCCAAGGTGATCGCCGCCGAAGGGGAGTACCAGGCCTCGGAGAAGCTCGATGAAGCGGCCCGCGTGATCGGTCGGACGCACACCGGGGTCGTCCTGCGGTTCCTCCAGACGCTCACCGAGATCTCCAGCGAGGAAACCACGACGATCGCCTTCCCGATCCCCGTCGACGTCTTCCAGCAAATCATGGACGGGATGACCGCCGGGGACGAACAGGCCCCGGTGGATCCCTCCGCGCCGCCCCCGACGCCGGGCTCCGAGTAGCCGCGGCCTCAGGGGTCCCCCCCGGGATCGAACCCCCCGTATTCGCCCTCGTGGTAGATGAGGGGATCGGCACCGTCCCGGACTTCCCCCCCGACGACCTCGCCCACGTAGATCGTGTGGTCGCCGGCCTCGAGACGGTCGGCGTGCTCGCACTCGAGCCAGGCGAGGGACCGCTCGAAGCGGATGCCCCCGTTATCCGTGGTTTGAAAGGTGACGTCCTCGAGGCGTTTTTCCATGCTGAGCTGGGAGCGGGCGAACCGTTCACTCAGGTACTTCTGGTCCCGGCTCAGGATGTTCACCGTGAAGGCGTCGGACGTGTCCAGGGCCGCCCTCGAGCGCGTGTCGTTCCCGATGCAGATCAGCACGAGCGGCGGGTCCAGCGAGACCGAACAGAAGGCGCTCACGGTCAGGCCGTGGGGGTGGTCGTCGGCCCGGGTGGTCACGATCGTCACGCCGCTGGCGAAGGTGGACATCAGACGCACGAACTGCTCCCGGCTGACACTCATCGATCGGCCTCCCGGTCGTGGATGAAGTCTGGAGTGCAGAATGCAGAGGACATCATACACCCGGACCATAACAACATTATAGAAACCCGGCGTCACGGGTTTCGGCCTCACACCGGGCCTCGCCCGGCCGGGGAGGTGAAGCGCGGATGAACGAGCAGCTGGACCGTGAACGGGTTCGATCCCACCAGCGGCGCCTGGCGCCCCGGGTACCCCCCCGCGGCCGGCCGGAGGTCGATCGGCTGGCGGCCCTTTCGTTCACGAGCGGGGAGAAAGCGGTGGCGTTCGCCGCGGGGGAGCTGTACTCCCGCGAGCAGGGGAGGACCCTGGAGAGCGTCGTCACGGTCGGCGTTCCCTCCTGTCCCTACGTGCCGGGCTTTCTCGCCCTGCGGGAGGCCCCCCTTCTGATGAGGGTCGTGCGGAGCTTCGACCGTCCTCCCGATGCCCTGCTCGTCCGGGGACACGGCTACGCTCACCCTCGACGGTTCGGCCTGGCGAGCCACCTCGGACGACTCCTGGATCGTCCCTCGGTGGGCTGCGCGGAGGACGTGCTGGTGGGGGAGCACGGGGACCCCGGGGATCGACCGGGAAGCATGACCGACCTGTGGGACGATGAACCCGTCGGCTACGTCTGCCGCTCCCATCCGGAGGGAAACCCGATCTACCTCTCGCCCGGGCACGGGATCGCCCGGGAACGGGTGCCCTCGCTCGTGGTTCCCCTCCTCGACGGACGCTCGAAGCTTCCGGCGCCGCTCCGACGGGCCCGCCGACGGGCGATCGAGCAGCGCCGCCGTCTGGGTCGGATGATCGACCCCTTCCGATCCCGGGGGATTCGGGTGCTCATGGTGGGGGGCGGACTCCGGGACCTGCTGAGCGGCCGTTCCCCCCGGGACTACGATCTCCTCGTGGAGGCTCTTCCCGCGGACGTCCGCGGGGAGCTGGAGGAAGAGCTCGGGGGGCGTCTCTTCGTGCTCGACGAGGACCGCGGGATCCATCGATGTACCGGGGAGGGCGGCACGGTGGATCTTACGGTCCTGGACGGTTGGTCCGTGGACGAGAACCTCCGTCGACGGGATTTCACGGTCAACGCCATGGCCCTGGATCCCGACACGGGACGGTGGTGGGATCCCACCGGCGGCATCCCGGACGTCCGCCGCG
>CAZEBV010000214.1:0-3350 GCA_964510695.1 uncultured bacterium | reverse complement strand
ATCGGGGCCAGAACCTGAATGTCCTCGAAGGGATCCAGCTCGTAATGGTCGGGCAGCCGGCGGGTCATCAGCCCCAGGACCGTTTCCAGCGCCTCCTCGGGCGTCTCCTTCTCCAGCAGAAAAAAATCCTCCCCGGAGCGGTTTTCGACGCGGGGCAGTTCCCCGCGGTTCACCCGGTGGGCGTTGGTGACGATCCGGCTCCGGCGGGCCTGTCGAAAGATCTCCTCCAGCCGCACCGTCGGGAAGCACGCCGAGGTCAACAGGTCGTTGAACACGTTGCCGGGTCCCACCGACGGGAGCTGATCGGCGTCGCCCACCAGGATCAGCCGGGTGCCCTCCTCCACCGCTTCGAGCAGATGAACCATCAGCCAGAGGTCCACCATGCTCATCTCGTCCACGATCACCGCGTCGGCCTCCAGGGGACGGTCACGATGACGGCGGAAGTGATCGGGGGGCTGGTAGCCCAGAAGCCGATGGATGGTGCTGGCGGGGTGGTCGGTGGCCTCGGAGAGGCGCTGGGCGGCCCGTCCGGTGGGGGCGGTGAGTCGAACCTCCCACGACCAGTCGTTCATGAGATCAAGCATGCCCTGCACGGTCGTGGTCTTCCCGGTTCCGGGTCCCCCGGTCAGCAGAAGCACCGTCCGGGTGGCCGCCCGTCGAACGGCCTCGGTCTGATGCTCGTTGTAGGCCAGTCCACGCCCCTCGGCCCGCTCCCGGAGGGCCTCCTCGACGGCCGTTTCGGACGGGGGTTCGCGGCCGGGTTCGGCCGACCGGAGCCGATGCATCCGACGGGCGACTCGCCGCTCACGTTCCCGCCAGCGGGGCAGGTAGACCGCCGTCTCCGCTTGATCGTCCTCCAGCAGGACCCGGTCGTCCGCCGCCAGCGCCTCGAGGGGCTCCACCAGACGGTCGACGGGCACCTCGAGCTTCTCCGAGGCGACCTCCAGCAGTTCCTCCCGGGGCAAAAAAAGGTGCCCCTCGTCCAGGGCCTCGCGAAGCGTATGTTCCAGGCCGGCCTTCAGCCGTTCGGGATCGTCGGCGTCCAGCCCCACCTTGCGGGCGATCCGGTCGGCAATACGAAACCCGATCCCCCGCACGTCCCGACACACGCGATACGGGTTGGAACGGAGAAGCCGGGGAGCCTCGTCGCCGTATTCCTCGTGAATCTTCAGGGCGTACCCGGTGCCGATGTCGTGGGACTTCAAAAACAGCATCGTCCGCCGCCGACTCTGCTGTTCCTCCCACGCCTCACGAATGTCCTCCAGGCGCGAGGATCCGATCCCGGACACCTCCCGAAGACGATCGAGGTCCCGATCCATGACCTCGAGGGTCTCCGTGCCGTACTCGTCCACGATGCGTTCGGCCAGGGTGGGACCGATGCCGCTGATCAGCCGGGAGGCGAGGTACTTCTTGATGCCCTCGGCGTCCGTGGGTCGGGTGAGCTCCCAGTCCTCCACCCGGAACTGCCGACCGTAGCGAGGATGATCGTCCCACCGGCCCCGAAGGACCATCGGCTGACCGGATCGAACGGAGGGCAGCTCCCCCACCGCGGTGACGGTGTCACCCTCCTCCCGCCGGAACGACAGGACCTTGAACTCGTTCTCGGAGGCCTCGAAGATCACCGCCTCCACCGTCCCCTTCAGGCTCGTCCGGTCGGCGCCCATGGCCCGATCATCCCTCCGCGTGAATCCCGCCTGAACCTTCCCGACATGTTACAGCACCCCCGGCCGGCCAAAAAAAAAGCCCCCCTCCGCCGGGGGCGGAGGGGGCAGATCGACCCGACGGCGCGGGACGTTCAGCTCACCTCGATCCGATGACTTCCCGACCGCGAACGCGTCGGAACCCGTACCGTCAGGACCCCGTCATCGTAGGCGGCGTCGATGGCCTCGGGATCCACGGAGTCCGACAGCGCGAAGGAACGCTGGAACGTCCCGTGGAGCCGCTCGGAACGATAATAGGTCCGATCATCCTCGCCGACGTCCTTCCGGGGACGACGCTCCCCGGACACGGTGAGACGTCCGTTCTCAAAGCTTACGTCCAGGTCGGATCGATCCACACCGGGCACCTCCACTTCCAGCACGACCGCGTCCCCGTGCCGGTAGACGTCGGTGGGCGGACGCCATCGAGCCCGCGGGGAGACGGCTTCTTCCTCGCTACCTTCCTCCCCCAGGACCCGATCCATGCGTCGATTGAAGTCGCTCAACAGGTCAAACGGAGAACGGCGCAGACGTGCCATTGGCATCACCTCGAGAGTAGAATGGCTTTCGGGCCGCGGAAACGTTCCCGGACACGGACGTTGCATTGTTTTAAACCGGCCTCCTCGCTCGATTATTCCAGACCGAACGGAGGGCCCCGACCTCAACGGTGGCGTCTTGAACGACGTCCACAGTTAGCTATCATCGCGCGTTGATCCTTTCCCGTCCCTGGATCCGTGTCGGACGGGCCGTCGGCTTCCGTCGGAGGGGCCGAACGGGGAACGGGAAGGTGGGATCAACCCTGGTGCGCTGACGTTATGCTCCGCGGGAGCATTCATCCTCGCCCGAAGAAAGGAGCCGTTCTCGGTGACCCTCACGCGCTCGCCGTCATTTCGTCGAACCGGTCTGCTGGTGCTGGCCGCCGTGCTGACCACGGTGCTGGCCGTCACGGCCGCCCCGGCCGAACAACTGGAGGAAGGGTTCATCCTCACGGAGGACAACCTAGAGGACCACCTGGACGACACGTTTCAGGGACACACGATCGAGAGCCTGCTGACCCCGGCTTTGAAACGACGGATCGAGGGGGACGGACAGCGGGTCAAACTGAAGGATTACCCGCCCTTCGACATCGCCGACAAATTCCAGGAGGCCACCGAGCGGTACTCCGGGGAGGTCGGGTACAATCCGGGTAACAAAATGATCGAGGATTACACCGCGGGTCTCCCGTTTCCGGACCTGGGCGACGGGGACGCCTACTCGGGGGCCAAGGCCGTCTACAACCACTGGTGGGGATCCCCTCTCTTCCACTTCGCCTCGGACCCCTCGTCCCACACGCTTCTCATCGACGGTGAGCAGGGCCTCGAGCGCAAACTGATCTCCACCGCCCAGCAGTACCGGTTCATCAACCAGTGGGAAAACATGAACACGGGCGAGCCCCTGGTCGAAGGCGGCGGGGGCATCCACAGCCGGGGGCTGTTCTTCGTTCGCTACCCGCAGGATTTACGGGGGATCGGCACCTTCTCGATCTCCTACACGAGCGGCCGGCTGTCCGACGCCTGGGTCTACGTGCGGTCCCTGAGGCGGGTCCGACGGGTGTCGGGCGGAAACTGGATGAGCCGGGCCCCGGGCGGGCTCGACGCCTATGGCGACAGCCTT
>CAZEBV010000213.1:0-3392 GCA_964510695.1 uncultured bacterium | reverse complement strand
CAGGCGGCGACGGCAGGCCTCGGCGAACTCGCCGAGTTCTTCCTCGGGGAGCTGCTTGAGCTGATCGGGGGACTGGATCTCGGCGGGATCGGGCTCCATGGAGCGTCTCGCTCCCGACTTGGGATCAGGAAGGATCTGCCAATGGTGTGTGATTTGACGCCCGGGTTACCGCACCCTCGACCACCGGGGCGCGGCGGGTGTTGAACGATCCGCTGACGGATACCCGGAGGTTGACAAAGGTATCAGGAAACCCACCCGCTCACAAGAAAACAGGGAGCACCGGACGAATCGCTCAGGGGGGGGCGCCGGGTCCCTCCCGGGCCTCGAGGACCGCCGGGGCGTTTCGGCTCAACGTCAGGTCATCCTCGAGGGGGTTCCGAAGGGGAACGTCCAGGGGTTCGCGCTGGCGTCCGGTGAACTCGGGATCCCCCGGCTCGGGCATCGTCTCCTCCCCCAGGCAGTAGTCCCAGTGGTCGCACCGAAGCACGGTGCCATCCTTCTTGGTGAACTCGCACCACTTGTAGTCCGGGTTTTTCTCGTAGCTTTCCACGTCCTCGGACGTCGCCCGGTTCCGGACACGACGCAGCATGAGGTGCACCTGCTCCACGGTCCCGGCGTCCGTTTCCTGGAACACGAACGCCGTCGGGCTGGTGGGCTCCTCGTCCAGGAAGTGCAGTCCCGTAACCTCCGGTACCACCCCGAAAGCCTGGTAAAACATCCACGCGTAGATGTCGAGCTGACGACCGTAGTTGACATCCAGAGGGGCGTGACTGTTGAAGGGACTGCTCCCGGTCTTGTAGTCGATCAGCACGGTGGCCCCGAACCAGAGCGGATGTTTCTCGTAAACGGCGTCCACGTCCCCCCGGAAAACCCATTCCCCGGCGTCGTCGGTTACGGCCACCGATACCTCGTTGGCGGTCGGGCGTGCCCGCCGCCAGGCCGTCTCCTCGTCGAGGTCGGTGCGGCGCCGGAGGTCCCGGTACCGTTTGATCACACTGTCCACGTAGTGGAAAAACTGGGTCCTCACGGACTCGTGGTCCCCGCGGAGCTGATCCTCGAACTCCCCCACCATCCCCTCCTTCCAGACCTCCCGGGCCACCTCCAGGATCGACTCACGAAGGTCGGACCGAAGTTCCTCGATCGATCGGTCCCCGAGCGGGGTAAGCGCTCTGTTAAAATCCTCCACGACCGCGTGGACGTAGGTGCCCTTCTGCATGGGATAAGAGGGGGGAGGTTTCAGTTTCGCGATGTTCTCGTAGGCCCATTTTCGGGAGCAGTTGTAGAACGTGTTGATCTGCGAGGCTGAGAACGTGCGAAGCTGGCCGCTTTCGGTGGTGGTCAGGTCCACGGAGGAACGCTCCCGGTCCGGGATGAGGTAGCTCACCAAGTGTAATACCCGGCGTGCCTTTGACAATTCCCCCTGACCCGGAGGGCGAACCCCGAGCACGGGAGGCTTCACGTGGAAACCTCGGAGGAAACCGTCGAGTTCGGCCCGGAGGACCGTCCGCTTCGGGACGACGTCAACCGGCTCGGTGAGCTTCTCGGAAGCACGGTTCGCCGGCGCGCCGGCGAGGCCGTGTTCCGCGACGTGGAGTGGCTTCGGCGTCGAGCCATCGAGGGCCGGCGGAACGGTCGCGTTCCCTTCGACGCTCTGTACGACCGGCTGAAGGACCGCCCCCCGGGACACCTCGGCGACGTTCTACGGGCCTTTCTTCTCTACTTCCAGCTGATCAACCTCGCCGAGGACAACCACCGGGTCCGACGACGTCGGAGCCACGAACAAAAGGGAGAGTTCAGCGCCCGGGACATCGAGACCACCATCGCCGACCTCGCCCGCAGCGGCGTCGACGCGGAGGAGATGCGCTCCCTTCTGGACCGCCTGGACGTCCAACCCGTGATGACGGCCCACCCCACCGAGATCAAGCGGCGCACGATCATCCATCACCTTCGTTCGGTCGCCGACGTTTTGCGGGACGACCGGATCCCGCGAACCCCCTTCGAATCCCGGGACGACCGGGACGATCTCCAGGCCACCATGAACGCCCTCTGGGAGACCCGGCTCCGCCGGGAGGGTGACGTGACGGTGATGGACGAGGTGAACAACGTGCTGATGTACTTCGAGCGCACCCTTTTCGAGATCGTGCCATCGTTCTACCGGCGTCTGGAGGTGGCCCTGCGGGACCATTACCCGGACGCGGACCTGGCGGTGCCCAGCTTCCTCCACTTTGGAAGCTGGGCCGGCGGGGATCGGGACGGAAACCCCCACGTGACCCACGAGATCACCCTCCGTGCCCTCCGCCGGGGGAAACAAATGGCCCTCGAGGAATACCTCGACCGGGTCGAGGATCTGGCTGACCGGCTGAGCCACGCCGCCGACGGGGCTGACCTCGAGGATCCGCTCCGGGAATCCCTCCGCCGGGACGAACGGAACTTCCCGGGACTCAAGCCGCCCTCTGAGCCGTTCCGCCGGAAGCTGACCTACGTTCGCCGCCGTCTCGAGCTCACCCTGGACCGAACCCTGAACCCCGAACACCCCCCCGACCCGAGGGCCTACGGGGCCAGCGAGGACCTCCTGGAGGATCTGCGTCCGATCCGTGCCTCCCTGCGCTGGCGGAACGACGCCGCGAACGCCCGTCGGGGGGTCGGCGACCTGATCCGCCAGGTGGACGTGTTCGGCTTCTACACGGCCCGCCTGGACCTGAGGGAACATCGGGACCCGGTGCTGGAAACGGCCGGTGAGGTCCTCCGGAAGCGGGGACATCCGATTTCGGACCTCGGGTCCCTCGACGGGGAGCGGCGCCTCGAGCTGCTGGAAACGGCGGTCCGGGCGGGCCCCGCCGGGTTGATGCCGGGGGATCTGACGGCCTCGTCCGCCGAAGTGCTGGCGACCTTCCGCACGGTGGAACGGGCTCGCCGTGAGATCGATCCCGGGGCCGTACGCAGCTTCGTTCTCTCGATGACACGGGACCCCGCCGACCTGCTCGCCTGCCTGCTTCTGGGGGTCGAGGGGGGATCCATCGAGGTCAACGGCGGGCACGTCACGGCCGCCCGGCTTCGTCTGGTCCCACTGCTGGAAACCGTGGAAGCGCTGGAGGGGATCGAAGTATTCCTCGACGATCTTTTCGAGTGTTCCGTGTACGACGACTACCTGGACCAGTGTGACCGTGAACAGGAAATCATGCTCGGCTACAGCGACAGTGCTAAGGACGGGGGGATCCTCAGCTCGAACTGGCTGCTGTGGAAGGCTCAGCGCCGCGCTCATCGTGTCTGTTCGACCCACGAGGTCCGGCATCGCTTCTTCCACGGGCGAGGGGGGACGATCGCCCGGGGCGGCGGCCCGACCTACCGCGCAATACGGTCACACCCCCGTGAAGCTCAGAACGGGCGAATCA
>CAZEBV010000212.1:0-3403 GCA_964510695.1 uncultured bacterium | reverse complement strand
TTTATTAGAAATTGTTATATTACCCCCTGAAAGCCTTTAAAAGGGGGAAGAAGAATGGTAGGCGCGGGGAGGATCGAACTCCCGACCTCTACCGTGTCAAGGTAGCGCTCTTCCACTGAGCTACGCGCCTGTGACCGACCGTGCGGCTTCAAACTGTACAAGGGACCGCGGGGCAATGAAAGTGCCGACCCCGGCGGAAACGCTCCCTAACGGCCCTCCCGCCGGGACTCCCGTTTGGCGCGCTCGATGGCCTGCCGCATCGCCCGCTGAACCTTGCGTCGAAACTCGGGGTCCTTGAGCAGTTCGTTGACCCGCGGGTCGTTGGCGAGCTTCGCGTAGTCGCCTTCCCGGGCCGCCCGCCGGATCGCCTGGTCCTCGATGAGTGCTTGCACCTTCGGGTTGTCCGCCAGTTCCTGGATCTCCGGGGATTCGGCCACCCGGTCGACCATCTCGGGGTCCCCGAGCATCTCCCGGCCCGTGAAGATCAGGTGATCCTCGCCGAGACCTCCTTGGACGGCCGGCTCCAGCGTGGCGTCGTAGGTGGGGGCGAAGGCCCGGCTTTCCAGCCCCGACCACAGGCCCGGGTAATACTGGATCAACCCGGCCAGGAGGGCCGCGATCAGGAGGTTGCGCAGCAGGCCGAACCCGGCGCCGACGACCCGGCTGGACCGTTCGGGGGCGGAGGGCCGAAGCCGGCCCACCACCCGGGCCGGAAGGTCCGTCAGCAGCAGGATCAGAAGCCCCGCCGCCACGAAGGCCCAGACGTGGGCGCTGATGTAGGTCATCCCGGTGCTGGTGCTTAGGTAGCCGCCCAGCCAGGGGACCAGGAAGACCGCGGCGACGCCCCCGACGATCGCCCCGCCGAGCTTGATCATCTCGAGGCCGACACCGCGTCGGTAACCGTTGATCAATCCCATCAGACAGAAGGCGACGAGCAGCAGGTCTAGGATCACCGTGGAGACCTCCCTCCGTGTGCCAGGATCAAGACTCCGGGGCGGACCGGGAGGCGGGCTACTCGTTCCCGTTCGCCGGCGGCCGGACGACGAAGGCGCCCAGGGCAACGGCGAGCAGGGTGGAGGCCACCGCCAGTCCGGCGAGAATAAGGAACATCGCGGATTGACCGTAATACGTTAACAGATACCCGGTCAGGGCCGCCCCGCCGGCCCCGACGCCGAACACCCCCAGGTAGTGAATTCCGTAGGCCAGCCCCCGCTGATCGGCCGGCGTGTAGTCCGCCACCGCCGCCTGATACAGCGGCTGCACCAGGAACATGAACAGTCCCAGCAGCCCGCTGATCGTCAGCAGGTAGGTCAGTCCGGTGCCCTCGATGAGGGCGAAGGCCCCCGCCAGGACGGCCAGGACGGGGAAGACGGCGGCCGCGGCCCACTCGGGCGACGTGCAATCCACCAGTTTGCCCCCGACGTATTGACCGAAGATCCCCACCATCAGAAGGGCCACGTAGAGGTAGCGTCCCCCCTCCAGGTCGAGCCCCTCCGGCACGACGGCCGCCAGCTGCGGAAGCCGTGAGAACAGTTCCGGGAGGAAGGTCAGAAACCCCCGGTAGTAAAGCCCCTGCGAGATGGCGACCAGAAAGACCAGCAGGAACCCCGAAGCCAGCAGCCGGATCACCTGACGGGCCGTGCGCCCCAGGGATGACAGAAGCCCTCCCGAGGGGGACGGTGAGTCCCCCGAGCCCTCCTCGAACCGGGCCCGGAAGGCGATCCAGCTGCCGACCGTGGCCGGCAGGGCCAGAAGCAGCGCGACCCAGCGCCAGTTAAGGGATATCAGAAGCAGGCTGGTCAGAAGCGGTCCGAAGGCGATTCCGGTGTTGCCGGCCATTCCGTGGTAGCCGAAGGCCTCCCCTCGGCGGGTGACCCCCCGGCTGATCAGGGCCAGGGACACCGGGTGATGGATGCTGGCCGCCGCCCCCCATACCAGGAGGGCCAGGCTGATGGCGATCACCCCGGGCGCCGCCGCGAGCAGCACGAAGGAACCCGCCATGCCGGCCAGACAGAGCCCCATCAGCGTGCCGGAATCCACCGTGTCCGCCAGACGTCCGCTCACCAGGGCCCCGGCGCCGAAGAGCGCGTAGCCGCCCGTCACGACGTACCCCAGCAGGGCGGGGGTGACGGAGAAGAGGTCCAGCCAGATCGTCATCAGGATCGGGATGGACAGTTCGTAGGTGTGGACCAGCGCGTGGGACATGGTCGTGACGCCGATGATCGTGCGGTCGTTGGCCGTCATGGCTCATCACCGGGTGCGCGGAATGGACGACGAACGGCACGGAAAGGACCAAAGGGTACGGGAGGACGGGGGGGATCTCCACCGGGCCGCCGCGCCCGTGAACCGACGCCGGCCGGGGGCTCCCGTGATCGAGGAACCGACCCGGCGTTTATCGAAACGCTGGTTGAAGGGGGTTCAACGGGGGTGCGAACCCGTGATTGAATTGTCGTAAAACCCCGTTATAAAGGGGTTTTCCGCGAAAAGTGTACACGTTGTGGTGCGGCCGGGATCAACGTATATTGTGAGTAGTTATCGGCGAGGGACGTGCGCCAGACACAGCCCTCGGTCGGCACTTTGACAATTCAGCTGACCCAGCCCGGGGCACTCCCGCGCCGTGGTCGAGTCCGGTGCCCTCCTCCGGGACGTGGAGGAGGCTGCGTCGGACGGCCCACCCGGTCCCTGCGACCGAGTGGTCACCGCGGACCACGACGGATTTTTTGTCGGGAGGGATGTTCCCATGAACAGGTCCAACGGTGCACCGTCCGAGCAGCGTAAACTCGGGCCGGTGGGGTGGGTCAGCCTCTGTATTCTCCTCGTGGGGTCCGCCTCGCTGCTGTATTACATCAGCGGCGCTGACTTCTCGGCTTCGGATCCCGTCACCGACGGCGGTACGGTCCATACCGCTCAATCTTCCCCCGCGAACCCGTCCGCTGGATCGCCCGAACCGTCCTCACCGTCTCCGACGTCGTCCACCTCGGCCCGGGCGAACTACGCTTCGGTCGAGCAAACGTCCCCTTCGACGGACGAAAACGCAGGTTCCAACCGATCCGGTTCTTCCTCGTCTTCGGGCTCCGAATCCACCGAGTCGACGTCCTCCCGGGCGGATCAATCGTTTCCCGACAACTACACCCGGGCGAAACGTCTGGTGAACATCTTCCACGGTGAAAGTGCCGGGCGCACCCCCACCTTCGAGGTCTCGGACGTCTGGACGATCGAGTGGGAGGCCCGCGGGTCCATGTTCCAGGCGTTCGTGTTCGACGAATCGGGCGACCTCCACAAGATTGCCGTCAACCGAAGCGGGATGGGGCAGGGCGGTCAGTCCGGGGAGGTCGAGCTTGAAACCCCCGGAACCTACCGGTTGAAGGTCAACGCCCTTTCGACCTGGCGGGTTCGAATCGTC
>CAZEBV010000211.1:0-3455 GCA_964510695.1 uncultured bacterium | reverse complement strand
GCCCGAGGATCTCGGGGAGGAGACGACAGCGTGGGTGCTGCTGCGACCGCAGGGAAGCCAGCTGGGACCGGGGGACCCCCTGCTGTACGAGGTGGGAGACGCCGTCGACGCCGCTGTATCCCCTGGCGGCGAGGACGGTCCGGGGGACGACGGTCTGCAGGCGACGCCCGAGCCAAGCATCAGCGTCGTGCTGGCCGTGGCCACGGCAAGCCTCCTCGCACGCCGACTCCGGCATCGGCACTGAAGCTGAGGACCACGATTGCGCAGGGAGAGCCCTGACCGTCGGATGACCGATGGTCCAGCGACCCCCTAGGGCGCCGCATCGTCGGAGGAGGGACGCGCTCACCGGGCAAAGAACGATCAAGGGTCCACTAGAGAAGAATTTGGTACCCGAGCGCGAAGGCCTCCCTGCCTCACCCGATACGGAGGGCCCGGCTTTGCGATGCGTTCGGAGAAAGTATTTCCCACCAGAAGTGAACGCTGCAGGCGTATACCTCCCGAGGTATCTCCGTGATCCCCCTCACAGGCTCCTTCACGCGACAGCTCCTCGTTGCCCTCACCCCAGCCAAGCCGCTGGAAGCCCGCGGCCCGCCGGCCACTCCGGGGGCCGGGCGCGCGGCTACGACGAGCGGTAAGCAGCCCGCACCAAGTAGGACGTGGGCAGGGGCCAGACCGGACCGGGCTTCTCACCGCGGCCCATCGCGGGGCTCCCTGGTGGCGTGGAGCGTGAGGGAAACAACGTGACGAGGTGGACCACATGAACCGGCACTGGATCGGGACGCTAGCCGCCCTGGGGGCCATCCTCACCTTCGGGACGGTCCTGCTCGTGGCTGCGCCCTCGGCGTCCGAAGCGTTCGAGCAAGCCCCGTGGCTTGAGCCGGTCACCGACGACGGCCTCCCCGACCCGGACCAGGGCCGCAACGCGCGCCTCCTGGTGGTGGTTGATGGCCAGAGCATCCCAAGCGGTGCGAACGATGTCCCCATCACGCAAACCGTGGACCTGGGACAAGCCCTACGCGACGCTGGCTTCCCGCACACCGACACGGGGGAGCTCAAGGGCTTCTCGCTGGATCCCGACACCGTCGGGCTCGTCGAGGTGGACCGCAGCGAGCTAAAACCCGCCGACCGCAACCCCGACGGCACCGCGGTGCTGACCCCCGTCTCCGTGTTCCCCGGGGGGTTCCGGGAGGGGGAAGCCTTCGAGCCGAACGACCCCGTCGTCACGCTGCGCTGGGTCCTGGAAGGCGAGACACCCGTGGATCGGTTCTACATGCTGTACTTCAGCTCCGAGCACACCGGGGAGCGCACCCCCCTGTACACGCCGGAGGACCTGGTCCCCTTGACCACGGCCACGGGACCTGGCACCGGCACGCGTCTGTACGTGCCGCTGCAACACGACGAGGAACCCCACGTTCAAACCCGCCACGTGTTCGTGACGAACCAGGCCGAAGGAGCTGTCGAGGTGGACGTCCACGAATACGACCGGTTCAACCATCCCTTCCACAACCCCCGCGCCTCGTTCACGCTCGACGCGCCAGGGCAGACGGAACTCTATACGTACAAGAGCGATTACTCTGCGGGGAGCCTCCTCCTGAACGCGACCGGGCCCATCTCGGCCGAGGCCGTGGACACGGGCCTGGGAAGCTTCGGTCAAGACGACATCGGTACGAACACCCAGTTCTTGCCCACCCGGACCAGCGGCTTCGTGGGGGACCGCTTCCTCCACACCCCCCGGACCAGCGGAATCCAATGGCTGGTCCTCTGCCCGTCCACGTACCTCGACCCCGGGGAACAGTGCGAAGGCCTCGTCGATGGAGACACCATCACGCAAGGCCTCGAGATCCCCCCCGACAGTCACGAGACGGTGACCGTTCCCCAAGGTGAAGCCATCACGTTGGAGATCGCCACCGGTCAAGTGGCCGTTGAGCGGGTCCGCATGCCAGGTGGATCGCCCCCTGCACGGGCGCCCGCCCACGGCCTGACGGCGTGGCCGCCGTTGGACGGACCCTTCTCCAGCTCCCTGTTCATGGGCTACCAGCTTCAGGATGACACGTTCGCCATCCAGGCCCGCCAGCCGGCCGAGGTCGACGTGCAACTGCTGGAGGGTTTCCGGGACCTTTTGTGGGCGGGAGAGGCCATCGACCCCGGGCTCTTCTCGGAAGGAAGCACCTGGGGGGCGGCATGGGACCGAGACTGGGAGGGGAAAAGCGTCAAGCACACCCCCCAGTACGAGGAGGGCGTCGTGGGCATTCGGGAGCGGGGCGCTGGTGGCCTGACCGTGGCCAGCGGGTACCGCAGCTCCCCCTCCAACTTCGGTGTCCTCGCCCCCCTGCAATCCCCCGACGGTGGCCTAACCTACACGTTCGACGTTCCCGCGCGATCGACCTCCGACGGGGGGACCGTGCGCCAAGGCACGCTCGTCGGGTTCGCCCTCTACCCCGGCACCAGCGTCACCGCCACCAACGATGCCGGCACCCGGGAGACCTTCTCCTCCTTGAGTCAACACGAACGGTTCGAGATCCGCGAGTCGGGCCACTGGACGGTGGAATCCAACCGCCCAATCGTCCTCTCGTGGGTGGAGACGGGCGGCGAGGAACCTGCCGCCGGGCTTGCCTCCGGCGTCTCGGACCTGGGCACCGCCGCCGTCAACGAAGCCCAGTACGCCGGCTACCTGTTCGACGCACGAACGCCTTTGCCGTTCCAGTCCGCCTCCCCCGGCGACATCGTCGAATTCCCCATCGTGATCGAGAACCTCGCCACGCGCGTAGACGGGACGGGCCTCACGCAGGACATCCGCCTGGAGGTCACGACGCCGGCCGGATGGTCCGACGTGGACGTCCGTCCCGGCCTCATCGCCGGCATGGAGCCCTTCGAGGAGGCCTCCGCCACCGTCCAGGCGGTCTTCCCCGAGGACGCCCAGCGGGGGGACACGATCCACCTAAACGCCAGGAGCGAGGACGAGCCCGGGCTCGAGATCGAGGTGCCCCTGCGCGTGAACTTCCAAGCCGACCGCTCCGTGATGGTCAGCGTCGACGGGAACGCCGTCCAATCAGAGCAACGCATCCATCCAGAAGAAAGCGCCTCCTTCGAGATCACCGTCGAGAACACGGGGGCCAGCAAGGACGCCTTCGAAGCCACCTTCTCCGACACCCCGACGAACTGGGATGTCGAGATACTCTCCTGCTTCTCACCCGGCGAGGGGGAGACCGGATGCCACGACGAGATCCATGGGCAGACGGGAAGCCTCGAACCGGGCGAATCGGTCAGCTACGTTGCGCAGGCCACGCCCCTGACCGGCTCGCCGGGGCTTCTGGATCTGCGCACCCGGGCCGTGAGCCTGAACGACACCTCGGCCCGCGACTCCGCCCGGGCTATCGGTGTCGTCGCCCAGGACCGCTCCTTCCTCGCTACCGTGGAGGATCCCCGAAGCGTCGTGGCCCCCGGCAACGCCACGA
>CAZEBV010000210.1:0-3481 GCA_964510695.1 uncultured bacterium | reverse complement strand
GACCTGGGCCCGAAGGAGCGCTACCTCGGGCCGGAAGTGCCCGAGGAGGACCTGATCTGGCAGGACCCCGTACCGGACGTCGATCACGAGCTGATCGACGAGGACCAGGCCGAGGATCTCAAGCGGATGATCCTGAAGTCGGACCCGGGTCGGTCCGAGCTGGTCAAGACGGCGTGGGGCGCTGCCAGCACCTACCGCGACAGCGACAAGCGCGGGGGGGCCAACGGGGCCCGCATCCGCCTGGAGCCTCATCGAAGCTGGGAGGTCAACGAGCCGGGCACCCTCGAGTCCGTGCTGAGCACCTACCGGGAGATCCAGGGACCCTTCACCGACTCACGGTCCGACGACCCGCGGGTGTCGCTCGCCGACCTGATCGTGCTGGGCGGCTACGCGGCCATCGAGGAGGCTGCGGCCGAGGCGGGTTACGAGGTGAGCTTCGACTTCGAGCCGGGTCGCACCGACGCCACCCCGGAGCAGACCGACGAGGAGTCGTTTCAGTGGCTCGAGCCGGACCCCGACGGGTTCCGCAACTACTCCAGCGGGGATCACGAACGATCGGTCGAGGAACTGCTCGTGGACAAGGCGGCCCTGATGACGCTGACGGGGCCCGAAATGACGGTGCTCGTCGGCGGCATGCGTGCCCTGGGTGCGAACCACGAACAGGCCTCCGAGCTCGGGGTGCTGACGGATCGACCGGGGACCCTGACGAACGACTTCTTCGTGAACCTGCTCGACATGGATTACGACTGGCAGACGACCGAGGACGAGAACGTGTTCGAAATACGCGACCGCGAAACGGGCGACCTCGTGTGGAAGGCCTCCCGCGTCGACCTGGTCTTCGGATCCAACGCCGAGCTTCGAGCCATCGCGGAGACCTACGCCAGCGACGACGGCGAGGAGAAGTTCGTGGAGGATTTCGCGGACGCCTGGGAAAAGGTCATGAAACTCGACCGCTTCGACCTCGAGTAGGGCCCGGCGGGGAGCTCGAGTCCCCGGGTTTCTCCCGCAGCCCGGCCGGGGTTCCGGGGGGTTGCCCGCCCTTCGTTCGAGGGGTCCTTCAGGGGGGCGTACCCTCCGAGACCGTACGCCGCTTCTTCGTCGACCGCCGGGGCTTCGGTCCAGCGTGTGTTTGGAGGGGGAAGAAAAAAGGCTGGGCCGCCAGGATTCGAACCTGGAGTCACGGGACCAAAACCCGTTGCCTTACCATTTGGCTACGGCCCAGTTACGGGGAAGGTTCATCGGGTCTCGAGGCATCCCGGCCCGGGGAGTCGGAGCGGGGCACCGGGGAGACCGTCACTCGCCGCCGGAGACGACGAACCGTACGTTCTCCGATCCCGTGCACCCGTTTCAGCGCCTGCACCGATCCGAAGGGACCTTCCCGGCGGCGATCCGCGACAAGGCGGCGCGAGAGCACGGGGCCGATCCCCGGCAGCGTCGAGAGCGTTTCGGTGGAGGCCCGATTCACGTTCACGGGAGCCGTATCGTACCACACGGAGGACTCCTTCGACCACCGATCCTTCCGCGGCCCGATCGGATCGGGCACCCGTGAAGCCGGCCCGCGCGGCACGTACAGGCGAAGCCCCTCGGTCAGCGGGTGCTCCCACGGAACCACCGACCGGGGAACGTCGGGGCGAAGCCCTCCGGCGGCCTGCACCAGGTCGGCCACCGTCCCGTCGGCCGGCAGGACGTAGCGCCCCGGACGGACGAGCCCGGGGCCCGACCCGTGCACGCGAACCCGCGCGGGGTCCGACGCGGCCGTGTCTGTCCCCGTCCGGGCTTCGGGGGGGTCGATCAGGGTCAGGGAGGATCCGGACGTGCCCAGGTAGCCCGGCAGCAGGAGGATCGACAGCCCGGCGATCACCAGGAGGGTTCGGCGGGCCGCCGGGCTCAGGACGCGGATGACTCGCCGTCCAGGGTGACCCGGTTCTCGAACGCCTTCGAGAGGGTCATGCGGTCGGTGTACTCGATGTCGCTTCCCACGGGGAGCCCGTAGCCGAGGTGACTGAGGCGCACGTCGAGATCCTCGAGTCGCTCCTGCAGGTAGTTCATCGTGACCTCGCCCTCGTTGGTCGGGTTGAAGGCGAAGATGATTTCCTCGACGGATGCATCCTCCTGGCGCAGGCGGCGCACAAGGTCGTCGATCGTCAGCTGTTCGGGTCCCACCCCGTCGAGGGGAGAAATAAGCCCCCGGAGCACGTGGTAGCGTCCCCGGTACTCCTCCGTGTTTTCCAGGGTGAAGACGTCCTCAGGGTAGGCCACGAGACAGAGGAGGTCGTCCCGGCGGTCGGGATCCTCACAGAGCTCGCAGACGGCCTCCTCTGAGAGACCGTGACAGCGCCGGCAGAACCGCAGTTTTTGTTTGACGTTCAGAAGCGAGCGGGCCAGTTTTTCGACCTCGCTATCGGCGATCGACAGCAGGTGAAACACCAGGCGGCGGGCCGACTTCTCCCCGATGCCCGGCAGGCGGCGGAGGCGTTCGACGGTGTCGTCGAAGGCGTCCAAGGACATCCCTCATCCGGTCGGTCCAGAGGGTGGAATCGTCCGCTTCATTATACAGGGACCGGGTGGCGGGCCCGCCCGCTTACTTGCCGATGCAGAAGGAAGCGAAGATGCGGTCCAGCACCTCATCGGTGGTGATCGCGCCCACGATCCGGCCCAGGGCCGCCGAGGCGTCCCGCAGGTCCTCCGCGATGAGCACCGGGTCCCGGTTTTGCCCGAGCCCCTCCCGGGCTCGACGAAGGGCCTCCAGGCAGTCCTCCAGCGCCCGGAGGTGCCGGGTCTGCGTGACGAGGGGGTTTCCGATCCGGGCCTCCCCGCCGGTGACCGAACCGACCATGGCGTCCTCCAGCTCGTCGAGCCCCTCGCCGGTTTTAGCACTGATCCGGCAGTCCGGCGTTCGTCCGAGCGCCTCCCGGAGATCCTCGTCGTCGAGGGTCCCGGCAAGGTCTTCCTTGTTGGTGACCAGAAGCGAGGGCACTCCGTCGAGGCGTTCGTGGATGGTCCGATCCTCGGTCGTGAGCGGTTCGCTCCGGTCGACGAGAAACAGCACCAGATCCGCTTCGTCCAGGGTCTTCTCCGAGCGGCGAATGCCCTCGGCTTCGACGGCGTCCGGGTCGGTGCGGATGCCCGCGGTGTCGTGCAGCTGGAAAGGGATGCCTCCAAGCTCGATCCGGTCGGTCACCACGTCCCGCGTCGTTCCGGGCCGGTCGGTCACGATTGCACGGTCGCTTCGAAGCAGGCGGTTGAGAAGGCTGGACTTTCCCACGTTGGGGCGTCCCACGATGGCCGTTCGACAGCCCTCTTCCAGCAGGGTTCCGCGCTGTCCCTCCTCCACGAGTCGTTCGACCCGGGTTCGGACCTCCTCGAGCCGGTCGTCGATCGTGTCCCGGGGAAGCTGACCCACGGAGGACTGGTCGCTGAAATCAAGCGCGGCCTCGACGCGGCTTCGGGCCCACACCAGGGTCTCCCGAAGATCCTCGAC
>CAZEBV010000209.1:0-3563 GCA_964510695.1 uncultured bacterium | reverse complement strand
AATCGTCCGCGGCCGGGGCAGTGTGAACGTGATCCTCGTTCACGGGCTTCCACTGGTTAGCACCACCGGGGCCGGTCGTCAGTTCCCAATCGTAGTCGAGCAGGTTGTCGAGGTAGCCGGTGTCCCACCGGGTCGGGGCGCTGGTCCAGGGGCCCTCGATGCCGCTGGTGATCATGGCACCGCGCTTGTCGCCGCCGTGCTCTTCCTCGTAGGCGTTCTCCCAGCCAAGTCCCTGCTGTTCGAGCGGGGCCGCTTCGGGGTCGGGGCCGAGGTATTCATCGCTGTCGGCGGCACCATGCACTTTCCCGAACGTGTGTCCACCGGCGATCAGGGCGAAGGTTTCCTCGTCGTTCATGGCCATGCGGCCGAACGTCTGTCGAATGCGGTGGGCGGCCCACTCCGGGTCCGGCTCGCCGTTGGGCCCCTCCGGGTTCACGTAGATCAACCCGATCTCGGAGGCACCGAGGGGCTTCTCGAGTTCGTCGCGGTCGTTGTATCGATCCTCGTTGGTCAACCACTCCCGCTCGGAACCCCAGTAGGCGTCCCGGGGCTCCCGGGCGTCCTCGCGCCCGGCGCCGAACCCGAAGGTCTCGAAGCCCATCGACTCGAGGGCGACGTTCCCGGCCATGATGATCAGGTCGGCCCAGGAAAGCTTCCTGCCGTATTTCTTTTTGATGGGCCAGAGGAGACGGCGCGCCTTATCGAGGTTCGCGTTGTCCGGCCAGCTGTTGAGCGGGGCGAAGCGCTGGGTTCCACCGGACCCTCCACCGCGGCCGTCGACGGTGCGATAGGTGCCGGCCGCGTGCCAGGCCATCCGGACGAACAACCCTCCGTAGTGCCCGTAGTCCGCCGGCCACCATTCCTTCGAGTCCGTCATCAGCTCCTCGAGGTCCGCCTTCAACTGGTCGTAGTCGAGCTTCTGAAACTCCTCGGCGTAATCGTACTCCTCCCCCATCGGATCGAGGTGGGGAGACTCCTGCTCCAGAACCGACAGGGGCAGCTTGTTGGGCCACCATTCCTGGTTGCGAACCATCGTCTCTTCGACTCCCCGGTTGTCGGATCCCCCGGTGATGGGACACTCCGTGATGTCGCCGCTGGCTTTCGTGCCGTGTTGCTCCGACATGAAACTCACTCCTCACGCAAAATAGAATGCGACAACCCGCGAACGGATATTGTCTCATACACTCACCCGGCCACCGACCCGACCGGTGCCGCCGCCGAGGTCGCTCGACGCGGCGGAAGCCCGATTTTAGAATGATTCTAAATAGGCCGCAAGCCCGCACGGACAAACCGCCGCGGCCGTGACGGGGCGTGGTACTTTCATCTCCCCCGGCCCAACGATAGGATGGCTCCCTTCCTATTTCTCCACCGGAGGCTCAACCATGTCCAACAGTGATGTTGCGTCGGAACGAGCGTACAACTTCAACCCCGGCCCGTCGATTTTGCCGGTGCCGGTGCTGGAGCACGTCCAGGAAAACTTCCTCGACTACCGCGGTCGGGGAACGTCCGTCATGGAAATCAGCCACCGATCGGACGACTTCGAGGCGATGATGCACCAGTGCCGGAATCGGGTCCGGCAGCTGCTGGACGTGCCCGATGACTTCGAGGTTCTTTTCCTTCAGGGCGGGGCCAGCCTGCAGTTCTCCATGGTTCCGATGAACCTGGCCTCCGGCCACGGACCCGTTCAGGTGGTGGACAGCGGTCGGTGGTCCGGGAAGAAACTTCACGAACTCGAGCTCATGGGGGTCGACCACGAGGTCGTCGCCTCCAGCGAGGACACCGGCTACGACCGCGTGCCCGAGTGGGATCCCGATCGTCTGAACCCGGAGGCAAGCTACGTCCACATTTGTTCCAACGAGACCGTCGGTGGGGTCCAGTGGCAGCAGTACCCCGACACGGGGAACGTGCCGCTCGTGGCCGACATGGCCTCCGACATCCTGACCCGTCCGCTGGAGATGGACCGCTTCGGGTTGATCTACGCCGGCGCCCAGAAAAACATGGGTCCGGCCGGAACCACCCTGGTTATCGTTCGTCGTGACCTCATGGAAAGGACCCCGGACGACGTCCCGACCATGCTTCGTTACGAGGCCCACGCGGCCAAGGATTCCATCTACAACACCGCCCCGGTCTTTGTCATCTACGTGGTCAACCTGGTGCTCGAATGGGTCCAGGACAACGGCGGCGTCGAAGCCATGCAGCAGCGCAGCCGGGAAAAATCCGGCCGGATTTACGACCTGATCGACGACACGGACTTCTACCGGGGTACCGCCCACCCCGACAGCCGCTCCCGGCTCAACGTGACCTTCCGGCTGCCCTCCGAGTCCCTCGAGGAGCGCTTCATCGAACAGGCCCGGGAGGAAGGGTTCATCGGGCTGGAGGGTCACCGCTCGGTGGGCGGGATCCGGGCCTCCCTCTACAACGCTCTGCCGATGGAGGCCGTCGAGGCGCTGGTGGAGTTCATGCGGACTTTCGAGAGCCGCCACGGCTGACGAAATCCCGGTGTCGAACCCCGAGGATCCCTCCGAACCGCTCCCCGGTGCCAACCGATTCGTCACCCTGATCCTCGGCCTGGAGGGCCTGCTGGGGGTGGTCGGCCTTCTGGGAGGGGTCGGCTCGGGGATTCGATGGGGGCCGCTCGTCGAGTTTCACCCGATCCCCTGGATCGTGGGGCCGGCCGCCGGGGCCGGGCTGGCGGGACTGAACGCCTTACTCCTGCTGGCCGGCGGACCCTCCAACCCCCTCTACCGATGGATCTTTCGCCCCTTCCGGCGGGCCCTTCTGAATCGCCTTCCTCCCCTGAGCTGGGAGGACATCATCCTGATCTCGGTGATGTCGGGACTGGCCGAGGAGATCCTGTTCCGCGGCTGGCTTCAGACCACGCTGGGCCTGATCCCCGCCAGCATTCTGTTCGGGGTCGTTCACGTCTGGGGACGGGAGGGAATCGGCTACGGGCTCTACGCCACCGGGCTGGGGGCCGTTCTCGGAGCCCTGTTCGCGTGGACCGGCAACCTCTGGACCCCGGTGCTGGCCCACGGGGTCAACAACCTCCTCGGGCTGGGCGCCGTGCGGCTCGGCTGGCTGCCGGAGGACCCGGAGGACTAACGGGAAAGCAAATAGGCGACCAGGGTGAGAAGGGCGCTTAACAGGAGGGCGGTCGTCAGCGGGAAGTAAACACGAACGTGTTCCCCTTCGTAGTAGAAATCCCCCGGCAGTCGGCCCAGCCAGGGTACCCGGCCGGCGCCCAGCAGCAGCAGGCCCACCCCCGCCAGAAGCGCCCCCATCACCACCAGGCCGAACCCGAGTCGGGACAGCTCGGACATTGGAACGCGCCCCCGCCTAACCCTCCGCGGCGGACGGCGCGGAGGCCACCTGATCCTCGATCAGGGAGACCGGCTCGGGGCTGCCCAGGTACAGCGGCACGCGCTGATGAAGCTCCTCGGGATGAACGTCCAGGATGTCACGGTGACCGTCGATGGCCCGTCCCCCCGCCTGCTCCCCGATCAACGCCAGCGGCGCCGCTGCGGAGAGCAGTCGAAGTTTCCCCTGTTCCTTCCCCGGGGTCT
>CAZEBV010000208.1:3139-3646 GCA_964510695.1 uncultured bacterium | reverse complement strand
GGTCTCGGTGTTTCTCCTCTACACGGTTCTGGGGGGGATGCTGGCGGTCGTGGTCGTGGACTGCGTGCAGTCCTTTCTTCTGCTGGGGGGTCTTATGGGACTGTTCGTCGTTTGCCTCACGCAACTCGCCGGATCGCCCGTGGTCGAGCAGCTCCCCCCGGGTCACACCCACCTGTTCCCCCCGGGTCAGGGCGGTTACATCTTCGCACTGCTTCTGATCGTGGCCCCCACCACCCTGGTAGGTCCCGATATTTACATGAAGATCTGGTCGATGAAGGACCGCTCGACCGTGGGCCGGTCCATCTGGGTACTCGTGGCGCTGATCGTGATCTACGCGGTCGTGCTGACCGTGATCGGCATGGGCGGTCGCTTGCTGCTTGACACCGCCGTCCCGGAACGGACGCTGCCCCTGATGGTGAACCGACTGTTCGTCCCCGGTCTGTCGGGATTGATGCTGGTGGCGCTGATGGCGGCGGCGGCCTCCGGGGCGGTGCCCCAGGTCATCGT
>CAZEBV010000208.1:0-3129 GCA_964510695.1 uncultured bacterium | reverse complement strand
CGTCGCGGCCCTCGGCGTGGGTCTGCTGGGAACGGTTCTGGCCCTCTGGATTCAGAACGTGGTCGAGCTGGCCCTGTACGCCTACCGGTTGTTTGTTCCGGGCATCGTGCCCCAGGTCGTGGCGGCGTTCTACTGGTCGGGGGCCAAACCCCGCCCCGTCACCCTCAGCATGGCGATTGGACCGACCACCACCCTCGTGCTCACCATCCTGCTCCCGGGGACGATGCTCACGTACTTCGATCCCGTCGGGGCCGGACTGCTGGTTTCCCTGGTCGTGCTGGTGGGGGGAAGTCTCCTCTTCGGCGGGCGGGAGGCCCCCGCTCCCCCGCTGATGGAAACGGCCTCGGAAGGCTGATGGGTCAATTTCGCCGCGTGTTGGGAGGTGCGTGACGGATGAAGATCCGGGTGCTGCAACACGCCCCGCACGACCGGATGGGATACCTGCGCCCGTGGTTCGAGCAACGTGGGGACCGAATCGAGATCACCAAGATCCACGAGGGGCAGGACCTGCCGGTCGACGGGAACTACGACGGGCTGGTCGTCCTGGGCGGGCCCCAGGGAGCGTACGAAGAGGATCGGTACTCGTGGATGCGACCCGAGAAGGAGCTGATCGATCGGGCCATTCGGGAGGAGAAAAAAGTACTGGGAATCTGTCTCGGGGCCCAGATGATCGCCGACGTTCTCGGGGGGAGTGTGTATCCCCACCGGACCGAAGAGATCGGATGGTACCCGGTCAACGTGCCCTCCGACATCCGATCGCATCCCCTGATGGAGGGAATTCCCGGGGAGTTCGTGCCGCTCCACTGGCACGGGGACACCTTCGATCTCCCCCGAAACGCCGTTCGGTTGGCCGGCTCGGAGGTCTGTACCAACCAGGGTTTTTGGTACGGGCGCCACGTGCTGGCGCTTCAGTTTCACCTGGAGGTGCGGCCGGAGGGGTTGACGACGTTCCTCGACGTGCACCGGGAAAAGGCCCCGCGTGGACCCTATGTTCAATCACCGCAGGCCCTGAGGGAGAACGCCAACTTCCAGCGGTCCCGGGAGATTTTGCACCGGTTTCTGGACCGGTTCGTCGATCCCGGGGCGCCCTGAGCGAAGAGCAACCGCGGTCGGTCCCGCCCGACCTTCCCCAACCCCCCCAGGCTCGAAGTCGGCCGGGAGACCGGCGTGAATGAAGTTCGATCCGCCGATCGGTTTATCCGGGGCGGAGATCCCCTGCAGCGGTAAACCGGGTCGACGATCGGATCAGGGGGTGCTGCCCTCGACCCCTTCCACGAACCAGTCCATGGCCCAGAGGGTTTCGCGGTCCGGAACCTCGCCTTCGGCGATCCGAACCGTGCCCTCCTGATCCCGGATTGGACCCTTAAACACGTCGAGGTGACCCGCGAGGAGTTGACGCTGCTTGTTCAGCACCCGTGCCTCGACCTCGTGGGGCACCTTGTCGGAGATCGGGGCGAGGCCGGCGATGCCCTCGTCGATGCCACCCCAGTACTCGTCGACGGTCCAGCTTCCGTTGCGGATCTCACGCACCGTGTCGACGTAATAGTACCCCCAGTCCCAGACCGTCGAGGTGAGGTAGGCCTCGGGGGCAAACCGCCGCATGTCGGAATTGGAACCGATCCAGAAGGCCCCCTCCTCCTGGGCGGCCTGACCCACGGCGGGGCTGTCCTGGTACTGGGCCAGAACGTCCGCCCCGGCCTCGAGCAGGCTCATGGCGGCGTCCTTCTCCTTGGCCGGGTCGTACCAGGTGTTGGACCAGATCACCTTGACCGTCGCGTCCGGGTTCACGGACCGGGCCCCGAGCGCGAAGGCGTTGATCTCCCGGATGACCTCGGGAATCGGGTGGGCCGCCACCATGCCGATGAGGTCGTTGTCGGTCATGGATCCGGCGATCATCCCGGCCAGGTAACGGGGTTGATACATCCGCCCGAGGTAGTTGTTCAGGTTGTCGGTGGTTTTGTACCCGGAGCAGTGTTCGAAATACACGTCCGGGTGACGCTGGGCCACCTTCACCATGGGATCCATGAATCCGAAGCTGGTCCCGAAAATCACGTCGTAGCCCTTCTGGGCCAGGTCCTCGAAGACCCGTTCGGCCTCGGCCCCGGCGGAGACGTTTTCCACGAAGGTGGTTTCCACCTTCTCCCCCATCACCTCCTCCAGGTATTTACGACCCTGATCGTGCTGGAAGGTCCACCCCGCGTCGCCCACCGGCCCCACGTACACGAAGGCCGCTTTGGTCGTGTTGTCGGCCGCCGGGGCGGAGGGAACCCACACGAACATCCACAACATGTTCAGCAGGACGAACAAACCAACCATACCGGCTCGTCGATCGGAGAGCTTCGTTCTCATCGCAATACCTCCATGGTGTGATTACCCTCTCGTTCTACGGACAGGTGAATCCTACGCCGTGCCAAAACTCAGGTTCTTTTCGTTCAGCCACTTCCGGTAGGCGATGCTGCAACGGTCGGCCGGACGGTGCAGTTCGGCCTGAAGATCCAGGGGCAGAAGTTCGGGGCGCTGGGACTCCACGATCGGGATGTCCTCCGCCGTCACCCGGTCCTGAAAATCGATGAACTCCTCGGCCGGCACCTCCCGGTCGTAGTTCAGGGCCATGTGCATCCACATCCGGGAGTGGTTTTCGTCCTCCGGGGTCACGCTCATGAATATGGCGAACCGTTTGCCCCCCTCCATTTTCTTGCAGAAATAGGCCGTGAACGGACCCTGTGTGTGATATTCGTAGTCCGTCCAATCCCCCTCCCCGGTTCCGTCCGGGTTCGGCTGGAACACGCGGACGTCCTCGGCCGAGATCCCCCGCTCGGTGATGTCCACGGTGAATTCCGGTATCCGGGTCTTCTCCCGGGTGCCCAGGGTCCCCTCGTGGACGAAGGGAAAATGAGCCACGTCGAGGAAATTCTCCACGGCCCGGGGGGCCGCGGCGTCGAATTCGTAGGGCCCGCAGGAAATAATCCGAAAATCATCGTCGGCCCATTCGTCGAACTCGGGGGGATCCCCCTCGGGTTCCCCCAGACAGACCCACACCCAACCGTACTCGACGGTGCAGTGGTAATCCTCCACGGTGAACCGGTCCGGCGGGGGCTGATCCGGGTGGGCGGGAATCCGGACGCAGCG
>CAZEBV010000207.1:0-3669 GCA_964510695.1 uncultured bacterium | reverse complement strand
CCGGCGCCCCGGCCGGACCGGGCGCTTGAGGGGTCCGGGTTCGATCGTGTTTGCGTGAGGGAGCGTGGTTCCGTGGCGACCTTCGAGAGCGGCATCAACCCTCACTTCCTGACGGTCCTTCTCGTGAACCCCGGGCACCTGAACGAGGCCCTGGAGACGATCCACGAACGGGACCCGAAGACGGACCTCCTGGCGGTCGAGAAGGTGGAGGACGAATGGGTCCTCTACGTTCGTCCGGGCTACAGTACGTCGGAGGAGCAACTCGTCACCGACGAGATCCGCCTGGCCTGACCGACGCCCGCCTGATTCTCCCATCGCGGCATCGTCGACAGCGATCGCCCGTTTGAACGGGCAGCCTCCCCCGCCGGGGATTCCCGTGGGCTCCTTTCTTTGAGACCATCCAGAGCTTCCACCCGGAGCACGGGGTGACCGGCGCCGGGGACAGGCCGGCGGGCGTCCTGCACCCGTACGATCGCAAACCGGCCCTCAGGGAAAACGTGCTCGAACAGTGGGACGGAGACATCGCCTGAGCGATATCCTTCGCCTTCCGACGTTCGTGGACGGCTTCTGCAGCGTCCCCGTTGGCGTGTTGATGATTGTGGTGGCCGAGCATGGCCATACAGGTCCGGCGAGTGCAAGAAGATTTTCTGAGGGGCTTCTCCTTCGAGTGAAGGATTACAGTCGGACGGGCGCCATGGGTTTCCTGTCTGGGTCCGGGCCCTTGATTGGGTTTCGTCGCCGGGGCATGATAGTAGATCGATTGCCGCAGCGTCCGGAAGGCCCACTTCGTCGTACGGAGGCGTTGAATCGTGGTCGATTATGGAAGCCGAGGCTGGTGGACGCGCCCCTCCGTGATCGGAACGGTGCTTGGTGTGCTTCTTCTAGGATTGGCCGGGTATTGGATGGCGCCCCGTTTTGTTGGATCGTTCCTGGCTCCCTCCGCGACCTCGGTGGTGGATCGGGCGGCCCGGACCGAGGCCGCTCCCATGACGAGCGCATCGCAGCAAGCCCCGACGTCGCGGACGTCGGCGGACGAGGGTGGTGAGGGGCAGCTGTCCGTGAGGGAGGCGAGCCTGGAGGCCCGGTCGGACTCGATCGGGCGGGACGCCGGTTTCGTTCACCGCCGCGTGGAGGAGCACGGCGGCTACGTTGAATCCAGCCGCGGCCGGGAGGACGAATCGACGATCTACCGCCGCCTGGAGACCCGCGTGCCCTCGGACCGGTTCGACACCTACCTGGCCGAGCTTCGCCAGCATCTCGACGTGACGGACTTTCGCACCCGTGATTACCGCATCTCGATTCAGTCCTCCCGGGACGAAATCGAGGTGCTGAACCGGACGCTCGGCAGTCTGGACCGGCTTCGGGAACGGGTGGATCGCATGCAGCCCGACGCCGAGCAGCTGGAGCTTCTGATGCAGGTCAACGACCGTGAGCTCGAGCTGGCCCGCCGGCTGAAGCGGGAGCATCGTCAGCTGGCCCGGGCTCAGCGTAAGAGTCGCTTCGCCAGCGTCGAGGTCGAGCTTCGCCACCGCAAGTCCGTGGACGTGGCGGTCTGGCCCGAGGACTTCGCCCAGCGGTTCCAGCAGCGCCTTCGCGCCACCGTCGACACCCTGGCGTCGGTCGTGATCCACACGCCGGCCCGGATGCTGGAGATCGTCGTCCGGGTGGTTCAGCTGGCGCTGTATCTGCTGGCGTTCCTGGCGTCGATCGGGGCCATCGGCTGCGGGGCCTGGTGGCTTTATCGGCGAGTTTTCTGAGCCTCACCGCGGGCGCGTTCGACGGGGGGCGGGGGAGTTTTTGAACCACTTTACCTTCAGGGTAAAGTCGTGAGGAACATAAAATCAGCCGGTCCGCCTGACGTTCGAGGTTTAACCGCCGTTCCCCTTTAACCCGTCCACAGCACCGGGAGTCGATCGCGCGGATGCCCTACCTCCTCGGGATCCTCGGGCTCGCGTTTCTTTTCGTCGGGGCGAGGTGGCTGATCCGGGGGGCGTCCAGCCTGGGGAAACGGGCCGGCCTGTCCCCCGTCGTGATCGGCCTGACCGTCGTGGCCTTCGGGACCAGCACGCCCGAGCTGGGCGTGAGCGTGATCGGCGCCTGGACCGGTCAGCTCGACCTTGCGCTGGGCAACGTGATCGGCAGCAACATCTTCAACGTCCTTATGATCCTGGGCCTCTCGGCCGCGCTGGTCCCCCTGGTGGTTCACCAGCGAATTCTCCAGTACGACGTGCCGCTGAACATCCTCGTGAGCCTCGTGTGTTTCGGGTTCGCGTGGAACGGGCACCTCGCCCGGTGGGAGGGGATCCTGCTGGTCCTGGGCCTGATCCTCTACACGATCTGGGCGCTCGGGGTGCTGGAGGCCCGGCCGAAAGGCTCGCGCGAGGGCTTCACCCACGTCGACCGGTCGCCGGGCCCGGTCGACGCCGAGCCCGGGCTTTTCGTTTCGGGCCTGATGCTCGTGGTCGGCCTGGTGCTGCTGATCGCGGGATCGCGGCTCTTCAGCGGCGCCTGTGCGTCCATCGCGCGGTCCTTCGGGGTTCCGGAGATCATCATCGGGCTGACCATCGTCTCGGCCGGGACCTCGCTGCCGGAGGTGGGGACCTCCGTGATGGCGGCCCTGCAGGGTGAGACGGACATCGCCGTCGGCAACGTGATGGGCAGCAACCTGTTCAACCTGACCGGCGTGCTGGGCACCTCCGTCCTGGTCTCCCCCGGAGGATTGCCGGTCAGCTCGATCGTCCTCGAGTTCGACTTCGTGATCCTGATCCTCGTCGCCATCGTGTGTCTGCCGCTTTTCTTCACGGAGCATCGCATCTCCCGCTGGGAGGGGCTTTTGTTCGTGATCTTCTACGCGCTTTACCTGCTGAGCATGGTCGGCCCCCACGCGTTCCCCTGGCTGTCCCGGACGCTGAGCACCGGCCTGCTGGTCTTCCTGGTCCCGCTGGCGGCGGTGACGGTCGGGGTCGGCGTGTACCGACAGTGGAGGACCGGGGGTTAATGGGGAGAGGGATTAATGGGGCACGGCCCTTATATGAACGCATCTCTATATCATGATACAGGCATACCGGTCGGTACCGTGCGGGGCAGTTTTTGAACAACGTTCCCTCCAGGGTGAAGGAACGGGGTGGCGCTTGGCGGGGTTTTTCCGCGGACCGGTATAATCGTTGCCGATGACGGTGTTCGAGGCGGGAAGGTCCATCCTGTCGGAACGGAGAGGATCAAGGCCCATGGATCAGGACGAGTACCGAAGGACGAGTCTCGAGGCGTGGGAGACGATGGCCGACGGCTGGGCGGAGTGGGGGGACTGGCTGGGGGAGATGACCCGGCCGGTCAACGAGTGGATGGTGCGGGCGCTGGATCCCGCGGCGGGCGAGACGATCCTGGAGCTGGCCGCGGGCCCGGGCGTGGTGGGCTTCGAGGTGGCCGACCGACTGGGTGAAGAGGGGCGGCTGATCGCGACCGATTTCTCCGAGGGGATGGTCGAGGTCTGCCGGCGCCGCGCGGACGGGCGTGGGCTGGACAACATCGACTGTCGGGTCATGGACGCCGAGGACATCGAACTGGACAACGACGCGGTCGACGGCGTGCTGTGTCGCTTCGGGTACATGCTGATGGCGGACCCGGGCGCCGCGCTTCGTGAAACGCGCCGCGTGCTGCGCCCCGAAGGGC
>CAZEBV010000206.1:0-3674 GCA_964510695.1 uncultured bacterium | reverse complement strand
CGCCTGGCCACCCCCAGAAGTTTAATCCGATACCCCAGTCGATCGGCGTCCTCGATAATCTCGGGACGGATGCGGGTGATGCCCTCCCGCTGGAGCTCGTCGGGGTCCACCCGTGATCCAAACGCCAGGGCCGCCAGAAGGGATGTCTTGTGGGCACTGTCCTTCCCCTCCACGTCGTAGGTCGGATCGGCCTCGGCGTATCCTTTCTCCTGGGCGAGGGCCAGGCTTTCCTCGAAGGACTCGGAGGCGTCCGTCATCCGGGTCAGGACGTAGTTGCAGGTTCCGTTGATAATGCCGTAAATCGAGGTGAAATCGGTGTCGACCAGGGCCTCTCGGATGGTCCGGACGACCGGAATGCATCCTCCCACGCTGGCCTCGAACCGAATTCGCGCGTCGTTCTCCGAGGCAGTCCGAAAAATCTCCTCGCCCCGTGTGGCAAGCAGTTCCTTGTTGGCCGTCACCACGTCGATGCCGCGGTCCAGGGCTCGAAGCACCAGGGAGCCGGCCGGTTCCAGTCCCCCGATCAGCTCCACGAGAACCTCGGGGTTCTCCTCACGGATCATCTCCAGAGCGTCCTCGTAGTACGTCAGCGCCTCCAGCGGTCCGGCGAGGTCCGGCGGCACGTCGGGCTCCGCCACGGCACACAGCTCCAGCTCGCAGCCGGACCGCCGGAGGAGCCGCTCCCGGCGGTCCACCAGGCGGCGCAGAACGGCGCCTCCCACGGTCCCCAGCCCCGCCAGTGCCACGGAAACCGTCGAACCGTCGCTCACGGGTCATCCTCCTCGCTTCGACGCAAAAATCCCTCGGCAACCCCGGGGTTGTGTTCCCGCACCCGGACACAACCCCCGAAAAATCCGAGGATCGGCCCGGACCGAAAAAAGGAAAGGAAAGCTATCATGGCGGTGAGGCAAACGAAACCGCCGTCCCCGGCGGATCCGACGCCGGCGTACGTCCGCTGTATGGCTTAAGGGTACGTCACACAGCCTCCACCCGAAACGTCTTCAGGGGCTGACCCGGCTGATCCAGTAATCGTCAACCTCCCCTTCGTCGACCATCGCGTCGGCGTAGCGTGAGGCCGCCTCACGGGTGGGAAACTGTCCGACCCGAACGCGGAAAAATCGCTCGTCGTTCACGGCGGCCTCCGAGATCGAGGCGTCGTGGCCCCGATCCCGAAGCCGGTCCCGCACCCGATTGGCGTTCGAACGCTTCTGGCTGGAAGCGATCTGGATCGTGTAGAAGGGACCCGAAACCACGCCGGGACCCCCGTCGGCTTCCTCCTCCGGTTCGTCGTCCCCGGGGGAGGGACCCTCCGTCACGACCGGTGCTGCCTCACGTTCGGAGGACGTCGGACCGTCGGTCCGTGTGGGCGTCGAACGGGTGTCGGTGGTCGCCTCCTCCCCCTCGACCTCCCGGTCGGTAATCACGATCGGACCCCCGGACGGGGAAGGCGTGTCGGCCCGCTCACGGACGGGGGTGTCGATGTCCTCCTCCCCGGTCTCCGAGGCCTGACGGCCCTCGGCGAACTGTTCGGGCGGGGAGGGCCTGTCACCCCGGGCGAGCCCGTCCTGAAGACCGCGGTTGTACCCCACGTACATTCCGGCCAGGAAGAACACCACCACGACCAGGGCCAGACCCAGAAGGCCCCAGCCGAGCATCGTGGTGCTCACCGTCCAGCTTCCCTCGTCGCGCGAACTGTACTCCGGCACCGCGGATCCCTCCCGACCGATCCGTCAGAGGCTGGAGGACGACTCCGTCAAACGTCCTCGAAGTTCCCGTGCCTTTTGTCTAAGTTCGTCAAGACCGCCGGTATTTTCAATAACCTCGTCGGCACGTTCCGTTTTTTGGGTTTCACTCAACTGACGGGCCCGCCGGCGGTCGATCTCCTCCGGGGGAATCCCTTCCTCCCGCAGCCGTTCCCGGACCAGGTCGAGGGGGGCCGTAACCACCACGACCCGGTCACAGAGTTCGTCGGCCCCGGATTCGAACAGAAGCGGAACGTCCAGGACGTAAAAGGAGGCCTCGTCCGACTCGAGCCGGCGAGCGATCCGTTCGGAGACCAGCGGGTGCACGATCGACTCGAGGGTCTCCAGCCGATCCTCCTCCTCGAAGACCCGCTCGGCGAGGGCCTCGTGGTCGATGTGTCCCTCCTCGTCGAGGATCGACTCCCCGAAGGACTCCACCACGGGTTCGTACCCGGGCTGATCCGGTTCGAGCACCCGGTTGGCAATGGCGTCGGCGTCCAGGTGTTCCCCCGTTTCCCCCGCCAGGAACCGGGAGAAGGTGCTTTTCCCGGAGCCCATGGAACCCGTCACGCCGACGATCGTCGACCCCACGGCTACTTGCTCACCGCCCGCCAGTTCTCACCGATCTTGAGGTCGACCGTGATCGGCACCCGAAGGGACATAGCCTCCTCCATGGTGGTCCGAACCAGCTCACCGAGTTCCTCGGCCTGATCCCGGTCCGCCTCGAGAACCAGTTCGTCGTGCACCTGAAGAAGCAGATGGGTGTCGAAATCCTCCAGCCGGGGCTGGAGGTCGATCATGGCCCGCTTCATGAGGTCGGCGGCCGTCCCCTGGATGGGAGCGTTGACGGCCGCCCGACGGGCGAACTGCTGACGCCCGTAATCGCCGCTGGTGAGGTCGGGGATGTAGCGGCGGCGCCCCCACAGGGTTTCAACGTAGCCGCGTTCCTGGGCCCGGTCGACCGTCTGATCGAGGTAGGCCCGGACACCCGGATAACGCTCGAAATAGCGGTCGATGTACTCCTGGGCCTCCTCCCGGGAGAGGTCGAGGTCGCCCGCCAGGCCGTAGGCGCTCAACCCGTAGGCAATCCCGTAGTTCACCACCTTGGCCACCCGGCGATCCCCCTCCTGGATCGCTTCCTCGGGTCGGTCGAAGAGGTCGGCGGCGGTGGTCGTGTGCACGTCGTCGCCCCCCCTGAAGGCCTCGATGAGCGTTTCGTCCTGGGACATGTGGGCCAGCAGCCGAAGTTCGATCTGCGAGTAGTCGGCCGAAAGAAGTCGGTACGTATCACGGGAGGGCACGAAGGCCTCACGGACTCGCCGCCCGAAGGCCTCACGGACCGGGATGTTCTGGAGGTTCGGGTTGCTGCTCGAAAGACGTCCGGTCGCGGCCACGGTCTGGTTGAACTCGGTGTGGAGCCGACCGGTTCGGGGATTGACCGCCTCCACCAGCGGAGCCAGGTAGGTCGATTCGAGTTTATTGTACCGCCGGTATTCGAGGATCACCTCGGGCAGTTCGTGGTGTTCCCGGAGAGCCTTGAGCGTGTCCGCGTCGGTGCTGGGTTTACCGCTGTCGGTTTTGCCCTGGACGGGAAGGTCCAGTTCCTCGAAGAGGATCTCCCGGAGCTGCTTGGGGCTGTTGAGGTTGAACGTCCGGCCGGCCAGATCGTGGGCCTCCTCGCGCAGCTCCTCGAGCGTGGACTCCAGTTCGTCGGACAGCTCCCGGAGCAGGGAGTCATCGAGGGCGATTCCCCGGTGTTCCATCCGGGCGAGGATGGGCACCAGCGGCCGCTCCAGGTCCTCGAGAATGCGGCGCTGATCCCGCTCGTCGACCTGACCGTCGACGACCTCCCCCGCCCGGATCATCAGTCGAGCCCGCCGGGCCAGCCAGGCGTGCAGCACTTCCGCCGCGGCATCGACCTCCAGGTCGGGC
>CAZEBV010000205.1:0-3734 GCA_964510695.1 uncultured bacterium | reverse complement strand
ACCTGCCGAAGGGGTTTGCGTTGGACGCGAAGGCGGGGTATTTCTTCTACGACACCGACCCGTCGAACCTGGCCGGCACGGAGAGTTCGAACTTCAACGACGCGACGCTCTCCCTGTCCCACCCGATCGGCGACTCCGCCGCCGAGATGAGCCTGAGCTACGTGCTCACCGGGGACGACCGGAGCGGTGCCCCGGTCGGGGACAATCAGGTGCTGCTGGGGGTGACCTACAACTTCGACGTGAGTGAGTAGGCCTCATCCATTCCTCCTTCATAACCTCCCGCCGGGACCCGGCGTCCCGGCGGGATTTTTTTACGGTTCGACCCCCGACTCCCCGGTCGTTGTCAGGGTTTCCCCCTCCATCCACAATTCTGTCGAGGGCAGTGCGGGTCTATTTCGAAACCTGAGGAGCGTGGTGGTCATGAGCCAGGAGATCGGAAGCGGGTACGCGCTGATCGAACGGGACGGTCATCGAGTGGACCTGTTCATCAACCGTCCCGACAAACGCAACGCCATGAACCAGGCTGTCATCGCGGACCTGACGGAAGCCTTCCGTGTCGCGGACGCCGACCCCGAGGTTCGGGCGATCGCCTTCCTCGGGAAGGGGCCGGTCTTCTGTGCCGGCATGGATCTCAACATGATGTACGAGTCCGACCAGCAAGAACACATGGAGCGCGGCGGGGAGTTCCGGGACCTTCTGGACACCATCGACGGCACGACCACGCCGGTGGTGGCGGGGATCAAACGGGCCGCGATCGCCGGGGCCTTCGAGCTGACCCTGCCCACGGACCTCAGGGTCCTGGGGGCAGGCGCCGACTACGGGGTCATCGAGGTCGAACTCGGCGTGTTTCCGAGCGGCGGCACCACCCAGCGGCTGCCGCGTCTCGTGGGTCTCGGGAAGGCGAAGGAAATGGTTCTCACCGCCGAGTACATCGATCCGGAGGAGGCCGATCGGATCAACCTGGTGACCGAGGTGGTGCCCGACGAGGACGTGGACGAGCGGACCCGTCGGCTTGCCGACGAGATTACCGGGAAGGCCCCCCTCGGGATCCGCCGGGCCATGGAGGCCTTCACCCATACCTTCGACGTGCCTCTGGGCGACGGCCTGGACGTGGAGGCCTACCTCGCGCACGACCTCTACGCCACCGAGGACCGCAAGGAGGGCTTCAAGGCTCGCCTGGAGGATCGAGAGCCGAACTTCAAGGGGCGCTAGCCGGGGGTCGGTACGTAGGAAAACCCCAACCCGGGAGAACCGGGTTGGGGGTCGAAGTCGGAAGTCAATTCCTCAGCCGAACATCGGCTGATCGAACACCCGCCGCTCGGTGAACGCAGCTCGAGCGCACGGAAAGGACACTCAGCTGTCCCCGTAGATGGCAGCACTGATCGACGCCTGGCTTTCGCCGACGGTCTGTTCGTCGAAGGTCTGCTGGAACTGGCCGACGACCTGGGGACCCAGGACGACGAAGCTCGCGATCACCAGAATGGCAACGAGCCCGACCATCAGTCCGTATTCGACCATACCCTGACCACGGGGCTGATCGGGGTTCTCGGGGACCGATCGGCCCATACGGGTTCACCTCCCCTCCGGGGGGATCGGACCGGCACGTCCCGTGAACCTGCGTTCGCTCTCCGGATGGAAGCTGTCAAAGAGCACAAGTGAACCGATCATACATTTTTCTCAGAGGGGCTGCACGGTTTGTATGTCGGTGCGGAGCAAAGGATCCCGCGGGGTCACGAACAACCCGTTGTAGTGGGGGGGGAGCTTCGGGCGGAGTTTAAAGGTTGAAGTGGTAGTTTCGGTAGGCCCAGTTGATCTGTGAGACCATCACGAAGAACATCGACCCCAGCGGCACCGCCAGGATCATGCCCGGCACCCCGTACATCTGCCCGCCGGCCACCACGAAGATCAGCACCAGGAGGGGGTGCATGTTCATCGATCGGGAGATCACCACGGGTTTGACGAAAACGTTGTCGACGAGCTGCACGACGACGAACACCAGGATAACCGGGATCTGCTGGTAGGGTTCGGGCGTCTGAAGGGCCTGCACCAGCACGGCCGGGACCATGCCCGCCAGGGGGCCGAAGTAGGGCACGATGTTGGCCACCCCCGCGAACAGTCCGATGACCAGGGAATACGGCAGGCCGATCAGCCAGAGCCCGATGGCGGCGAGAAGGGCGATGATCAGCGACTCCAGCATCAGGCTGCGTATGTAGTCGCCGAACTTCACCTCGATCTTGTAGAAGATGTTGAAGGTCATCTCGAAGAAAGGGTTGGGCACCGACTCCACGATGAACCGCCGCAGTCGCCGTTTGTCACGAATTAAAAAGAAGGCGATGAACGGTACGATGACGAAATACTGCACGGCGGTGTAGAGGTTCTGAAGGACGCCCGTGACCCGTCCGAGCATCCACTGGTAGGTCTCCTCGACGCGTCCCGACAGACTACCCTGGGGCACGATCGGCAGGTTCGTTTCCAGCCGCTCCACGAAACCCCGGATGATCTGAGCCGGTCCCCGCTGGCTCAGCAGGGTCTGCAGCTCGAGGTACTGGGCCCGGAGGAACGGGTAGACCTCCACGGTTCCCCAGATGACGAGCCCCAGCAGCAGCAGGAACACCAGGGTGGTGGCCAGGCCGCGGGAGACGAAGTGCTGTTCCAGCCACTCCACCGGTGGATCGAGCATGTAGGCGACCAGCAGGGCGATGAGGGACATGGTCACCAGGTGGTAGATTCGGGGCAGCGTGTAAACCAGGAATCCGACGCCGCCCAGGATCAACCCGAGCCGGACGGCGTTGAGGATCAGTTTGGGGGTGATGTTCTGAAAGGGGGAGCTGGACACGGGAACGGACCCTCAGGACGGCGTCTGCATTTCGCGCAGACGGGTGTTCGTCTCGACCAGACGTTCCCCGACCACCGAGAGCAGGTTCCTCAGGATCTGAACCCCGCAGCGAGGTTCCCGTAGGGCGAACTCCTGGAGTTCCTGGCGGAAGATGCTCAGCAGGAACGTCTCGGTGGTGGCCTGCGCCGAGGCGGTCCGCCGCGACTCCAGGCAGAGGGCGAGTTCCCCGAAGGTTTCCCCCTCGACGATCGTCTTGAGGACTTCGTCGGGGCCGCCGCTTCGGTTCTGGAAAATTTCGACCTCCCCCTGTTTGATCAGGTAAAGCGCGGAGGAGGGATCGCCCTCGGTAAAAATGCGTTCCCCGGATCGATAGCGGTTCTCGTGGAACAATTCGAGAAGCGGTTCGTAATGGTAGGCGGGAAGACCCGAGAAGACGCTGGATTCCTCCAGGAAACGAACGTCGTCCCTCACCGCCGTCGGGGTGGTGTCCGTGAGTCGATACCAGAGGTCCAGCAGGCTCATGAGGTGAACGCTCCCGATGCGGCCGGGGGATCGGATCCAGGTGGAACGGTCCCGTAATCGTAACGCTTATACTGGCACACGCACGCGAAGGTTCACCCCCTGGATCCGTGGGATTGTATCAGCCGTGGATCGCTGCCCGGGAGGGCCCCGTTCTCACGGCGGCCCCGCCCTCCGGGGCCAGCCGCGTCACGGCCCGGGAGCCATCGCGAGCTTTCCGTTGATTTCAAAGGTGAGCGGTTTTATCGTCATACCCATCGGAACGTTCTTCGTGGATCCGAAAGCCGGCGTGGAAGCCGTTCGGAAGCTGTCCGTCCCATCCGGGAGGAAGCCATGCGCCTCTACGAGCTCGCCGACGAACTCGACGTGACCGTCCGGG
>CAZEBV010000204.1:3454-3741 GCA_964510695.1 uncultured bacterium | reverse complement strand
GGGCCAGGCCGCGGGGTCGATCCGGAAGCCCGGCGTCCCCGGGCGCCGCGTCGCCGGCCAGCCGCCGAAACGTCTCGTACAGCCTCGCGTACGGTGCCGTCTGTTTGACACGTTCGGGAATCCAACGCCCCAGGGTTCCCCGCAGGTCGGCCAACAGATCGGCCCGTCCCCCGAGGAAATCTTCCGGATGAAGGTAACCGTAAAAGTTTCGCAGCCGCTTGCCGATTCGCCCCAGCACGGAACTTTGCTCGACCGGCCGATATCCGTGGCCCGAGAAAACCAGCAGC
>CAZEBV010000204.1:0-3444 GCA_964510695.1 uncultured bacterium | reverse complement strand
ATCTCGCTGCATGAGCTGTCCGAGGAAGCGATCGATGCGTCGGTAGAGCCGAAAAAGGGCCGTGTTCTCCCCGGCCCCTTCGGTCAGCTCATGGTGGGTGAAGAAATGCAGCACGTCGAGGTCCGACACCAGCACCACCATCACCTCGGGGTTCTCACGATCCAGTAACTCGAGAACCGCCTCCAGGCGTCGGTTCTCCACCTCCAGGACGTCCTCCCGGAGGTCCTCCAGGGACAGGTTCAGGTCCGGGTCCGGGGTGCTGTGGACCGGGTCTCCGAAGGGCGTCACGGTGAGGTCGTCGTAATGAACCCCGATCCGATAATCCTCGAGCCGATCGCTCAGCGAGGGAGGATGCATGTAATCCTCGGCGTCCGCGGGTGTGAGCATGCCCGAGACACTAAACCCGTGTTCCAGTTCGAGAGGAGGATACGTGGGGGGCAGGTTCACCAGCCCCACCGGAATGCCCGCCTCGTCAAGCAGTTCGGGGTAGGTCTTCACCTTCAGGTCCTCGGTCCGGGCCAGTCCGATCCCCCACTGGATTCTTCGGGTGCTGAGATAGCCGTTGACCCCTCCTTCCTCCGGAAAAACGCCGGTCAGGTGAGCACTCCACTGAGCCGGCGGAGAGGTCGTCAGGCTCCAGACGTCCCCGCCCGTCCCCTCCTCGGACAGCCGCTGGAAGGACTCGAGCGTGCCGTTTTGAATCCCCCGCTCGATGACGGAGGAACAGCCGCCGTTCAGGCCAACGACGATCATGCCGTGCGCACCCCCTGGACCGCGAACTCCGATGACCCGCCCTCGCTCCCGACCCCGGTCTCCCGGCCCGGGATGCCGGACAGGTTCCGGGTCCCCCATCTTACGGGAAGGATCCAGGGGTCCCCACCACGCCGGCTGACCCGGCAGCCGGGACGGCCTCGACGTTCCTCGACCGCCAACCTCCCATGGCTTCCTTGCCCGGAATCCGCCCTCCCGGCGGCCTGGCAGGCCCGACCGGTCGGCTATCATACTTCCACTGGCCCCGAAGTCACCTTCTCGAATGAACCTCTCGAGTGGAGGCTGACCCTTGACTGACTCCCCCAGCGCAGGAATCGATCCGTCCGAGCTTCGAGAACTTCTACGGCCGGTTCTCGGTCCACCCGGGGGTCCCGTCTCCCTGGAACGTCACCGGGGTGGGGGAGCGTCCAACGAGACCCACTGGCTTCAGTGGGCGGACCGCCAATACGTGCTTCGGGCCGGTCCCGCCGAGCGAGGGCGTGAAAGCTTCGATTACGGTTCTCTTCACAACATCGAACGGGAGTATCGGCTGCTAAAAGCCCTCGGCGGCACGGCGGTGCCGGCACCGCCCCCCGTGGGCTTCTGGCGGACGTCCAACAATCCCTTCAACCGCCCCTTTTACGTGATGGAACGACTCGAGGGCACGATCATCGACGGGCTTCGAAACGAGGAACCCGCGGCCTTTTCCGAGCCCGACACCCGCCGGTCGATCGGGGAAGCCTACCTGGACGGTCTCGTCGAAGTCCACGGCGTCAACCTGGAGGCCCGGGAGGTCCTCGATCCTTCGCTTCCGACCCTCGACGCCGGGGACGTTGTGCGCCGTTGCCGGGATCAGCTGGATCGGGTAATCCCCGTCACGGCCGGAAAACGTCCCGTCCCCCACGGGAACGAGGTCGGTGAGTGGCTCGGACAGAACGTCCCCGACACGGAGGAGATCACCCTGGTCCACGGGGACTACAAACCCGACAACCTCATGCTGGCCTCGTCGCCGCCGGCCGAACTCGTGGGGGTCCTCGACTGGGAGATGAGCTGCCTCGGGGATCCGTTCCTGGACCTGGGCTGGTTCCTTTCCTTCTGGACGGGCCCCGAGGACCCTGAGACGCCGGTCGAGGTACCCGAGCTCTTCGAGGGCACGTCGTTCACCCGGGGAGAAGGCTACCTCCGACGCCGGGAGCTCGTGGACCGCTACGAACGAAGCACCGATCGTACCTACGAACACGACCGATTCTACCGGGCCCTCGCCGTCTTCCGGCTGGCGGTGATCCTCGAGGGGTTCTTTGCCAGTTACCTCGACGGTTCGGCGGACCACCCGCTCTACCCGCTTTTCGAATCGCTGGTGCCCCATTTAACCCGCCGGGCGAACGCCATCATCGAGGGACGAGAGCCCCTCGAATAAGTACTGTTACCCGGCGTCAAACCGGCACATCACGAACGGCGTGGAACCCGAACTTCGACCGCACCCATCCGTCCTGACTCCGAGCCCCCAGGGTATGGATTCCCGACCCCGCAGGGGAGAACACCGATGGAATCGACCCGGCCGATGCCACCCCCCCTCAACCGGGCCCGGGGCCGGGGCGGCCCGTCGGAGTGTGATTCGGATCATGTGCGCACTCGGGTTCGAAGGCCACCCTTGATGCGATCGTGGATGCACGGTGTCCTCGATGGCATACGAGGATCCGATCGGGATCCCGCGGGACACCCGGGTCGACCGGCTCGACGGATCCCCCGGAAGGAATGATTCACCATGTCCCCCGACCCTGAGAACAGTTTCAAAACCCGCGGCTCGCTGGACGTCAACGGCCGGACGTTCGGGATCCACAGCCTGCCCGAGCTGGACGGCCAGAACGGGTTCGACCTCCAGTCCCTCCCCTTTTCGCTCCGTGTGCTGCTCGAGAACCTTTTGCGCAACGAGGACGGCCGATCCACCACGGCCGAGGACATCGAAACGCTGGCCGACTACGAGGCGAAGGACGTCCCGGACCACGAGGTCGCCTTCATGCCCTCCCGGGTGGTCATGCAGGACCTGACGGGCGTGCCCGCCATCGTCGACTTCGCGGCCCTTCGGGACGCCATGGCGGACTTCGGGCGGGATCCGTCCGCCATCAACCCGGAGATCCCCGCCCAGCTGGTGATCGATCACTCGGTCCAGGTCGACCGCTTCGGCACCCCCGGGTCCATCGGCATCAACGAGGCGATGGAATACGAACGGAACCGCGAACGGTACGGGTTTCTCCGGTGGGGACAGCAGTCCCTCGACGGACTGCAGGTGGTTCCCCCCGACACGGGCATCGTCCACCAGGTGAACCTGGAGTACTTCGCCACGGTGGTGCAGGAGGACGAGGCGGACGGGGAGCCGCTGCTCTACCCCGACACGCTTCTGGGCACCGACTCCCACACCACGATGGTGAACGGGCTCGGGGTGATGGGCTGGGGCGTGGGCGGCATCGAGGCGGAAGCCGCGATGCTGGGTGAACCGTATTACATGCTGCTGCCCGAGGTCGTGGGGTTCGAGCTGACCGGGGAACTGACCGGGGGAGCCACGGCCACCGACCTGGTCCTGACCGTCACCCAGATGCTGCGGAAACACGGCGTCGTCAACAAGTTCGTGGAGTTTTACGGGGACGGCCTGCACCGGCTGACGGTCCTGTCGAAGGCTCGTGATCGCCTCCTCGA
>CAZEBV010000203.1:2977-3762 GCA_964510695.1 uncultured bacterium | reverse complement strand
ACCCCGACGGAGGCTCTTCCGGACGCCCTGTCCGACGCGGCCGGGGGGCTCGAGACGATCAGCGAGGAGCGCATCGTGGAGGAACTGTTGCGTTTGATCGGGGCGTCCGATCCCGCCCGGGGCCTGGGACGAATGGCCCGGGACGGACTTTTTACCAGGGTGGAGGCCTTCCGGGCGGAGGCCCCCCGGGAAGTCGGACTCCTCGACGAATGGAGGCCGGCCCTGAGGAACCACGATCTTCTGCGGGGAACCGTGCACGGGGATGTTTCACTCCTGAGGGCCCTTATGGCGGCCCGGGTCGTCCTCCCTGACGGTGATCGACCCTGGCCCTTCCACCGGCGGGTTCGCAGGATCACCGACACGTCGTCCAGGCCCCGGGGACGGAAGCCGGGTGACGCGGTTCTGAGGGCCTCCCGGGATCGACTCCTGGGGGCGATGCTCGGGACGGGACTGCACGAGGCGTGGTCCATGGAGCAAATCGGCGAGGCGGTGGCCCGACTGGGACGATACCTCATCCGCCGACGGGCCCTGGAGAAGCGGGTCGCCCGGGAGACGGAGGAGCCCGGGCGCATCCCGGAGCGCAAGGAGGCGGTGCTCGGGGAGCACCTTCCGGCGGCCTGGGAGAGGCTGCTTTCGCCGGTGCTTTAGGGCAGCGCCCGGGGGCCCTCAGGCGGTCGGGTTCAGGTGGCGGGCCGCCACGTCGGCCAGCGCGTCCAGAAAAGTCGGGCTGGTATTGAGGGACTCAACCCGGTGGAATCGCAGGCCGGCCTCGCGCGCCTGCTCCC
>CAZEBV010000203.1:0-2967 GCA_964510695.1 uncultured bacterium | reverse complement strand
TACAGGATTTCCAGGTGATCGGCGAGAAACTGAAACGGGGCGATGACGACCTCCTCGTGGCCCTGTTCGACGAGGCCGGGGAAGAGGTCCGTCATGTCGGGTTCGAGCCATTCCTCGCGGGTGTGCCCGGCGCTCTGGTAGGCGAAGGTCCAGTTCGGTCGGTCCAGTCGATCCGCGATCGCCGCCGCGGTGTCCTTGAGCTGGTCCACGTAGTTCGGATCCCGGTCCCAGACGCTGCGGGGGATGCTGTGCGCGGTTAAAAACAGCGGGACCGTGTCACGGTGGTCCTCGGGGAACTCATCGAGGGTCTCCCGGATTCGCTCGGCCACCGCCTCCTGATACCCGGTGTGATCCCACCAGCTTCCCACCCGGACGATCTCGGGCGGGTTCGTGTGCTGCTCGAGCCCCCGCTCGAGGTCCTCCCAGTAGCCGTCCATCAGGATCGGGGAGTACTGGGGGGACATGATCAGGGCCACGGCCCGGCTCACGTTCGCCTCGGCCATCGCCCGGACGGCCTCGGGTACGTAGGGTTCGAAGAACCGCATGCCCACGAAGGGTTCCACCCGGACCCCGGACCCGAGCCGACCCGCCAGCCGCTCGGCGGCTCCGGCGGCCTGCTCCCGGGTGATCGACGTCAGGGGCGAGCCGCCGATGACCTCGTAGCGGCGCTGGAACTCCTCCACCATCTCGGGGTCGGGTTGTCGTCCCCCCCGGACGTTCGTGAGGTATTCTTCGACGTCCCCGGCGTCGTCCGGGGACCCGTAGGTCATCAGCAGAAGGCCGATCGTTTCCGACATATCATGATCCCTCCGTGGGGGAATCTTCGGCCGCGGAGGGGCCGCCGTCACGGGCCGTTTGCTCGTGAACGTGTTCGACGACCCTCCGGAGGGTGTCCGGGGAGGTTTCGGGCAGCAGGCCGTGGCCGAGGTTGAAGACGTGACCGGACAGCGTTCGAGCCCCCGCGAGGAGTTCGTCCAGCTCCTCGCGGAAGGCGTCGAAGGGGAGGGTCATCAACGTCGGATCCAGGTTTCCCTGCAGGGGGCGTTTTCGGGGAAGGGCCTGGCGGGCACGCGGCAGTGAGATCCGCCAGTCCACGCTGATGACGTCCGCCCCGGCCTCCTCGAGGATCGGTAGAAACCCGGCCGTGCCGGTTCCAAAGTGGATGATCGGGGTCTCCGGGGCGTCCAGGGCCTCGATGATGCGCCGGGTGTGAGGAAGCGCGAAGCGTCGGTACCCCGAGGGTGAAAGCTCTCCGGCCCAGCTGTCGAAGAGCTGGACGGCATCGGCCCCGGCCTCGATCTGGGCCTCCAGGTGATCCACCGTGACCCCGACCAGTTTGTCCATCAGCGCCTGCCAGGCACCGGGACGTTCGTAGAGGAAGGACTTGGCGGTTCGGAACCGCTGCTGCCGTTCGCCCTCCACGAGGTAGGAGGCCAGGGTGAAGGGGGCCCCGGCGAAGCCCAGGACGGCCCGGCTGGTCCCCAGTTCATCACGCACCCCCTCGATCGACCGATAGATGGGGGAGAGGACCTCGCGGGGATCCCGGCGGGTCAGCTCGTCGACCGCGTCCCGGGAACGGACCGGATCGGCGATCACGGGACCCCGTCCCGAAACCAGCTCGTACTCCACGCCCAGGGCCTCGAGGGGAAACATGATGTCGGAGAGGATAATGGCGGCGTCCACCCCCGTCCGGTGGACGGGAAGACAGGTCATTTCCACGTTCATTCCGGGGGTTCGAGCGATGGTCCTGAAGTCGTGTTTTTCCCGAAGACGACGGTACTCGGGAAAGACACGTCCGGCCTGACGCATGAACCAGACAGGGGTCCGATCGACCGTCCGTCCGGGCTGGCAGGCACGCAGGAAACGCTGGCGGGGATTCAGGGGAAGAAGGCCTCCGGGGCGTTCGGATCGATCGAGAACAACCGGACTCGAGAAGGGAGGGTAGTGTAGCCTACCAATCAGGGTCCGATAACGGCGGGCGACGCCCGAGCCCCCCACCCGGGCCCCGGAGCTCGACGTGAAGCGTTGACTCCAAAAGAACGCCTATGATACTATCGCCCTCCGAGATTGTGAAAAAATTCACAAGCTGGGACGACCCCTCATGAGCGACGCTTTTTTGGTGCAGTGGCTTCCGGTCGGCGTCCTGATGCTGCTCGCCGTGCTCTTCGTGGGCGTGAACCTGGGCCTCTCCAAGCTCCTCGGGGACGATCGTCCCCTGTTCGCCAAGGTCACGCCCTACGAATCGGGCAACGACCCCGAGCACGACGCCCGACATAACGTGTCGGTCCACTACAACCTCGTGGCGATTCTTTTCATTCTCTTCGACATCGAGGTTATCTTCCTGTTTCCGTGGGCGCTGACGGTGGACATGCCGTCGATCGTGTGGCCCGCGATGGGGTCCATGCTCGTGTTCGTTTCCATTCTGGGCGTGGGGTATTTTTACGCCTGGAGGGAGGGGGTTTACGAATGGACGTAGAGAACCGGGACCGCAAGGAGGCGCGCCAGCGTCAGCGCCTGGAGATGGACGTCGACCCCGAGGCCGTGGATTACGGCAACCCCGAGGAGCTCGAGGAGATGGGGATCGTGACCCTCACGGCCGACACCATCATCAACTGGGGTCGGAAGAACTCCCTGTGGCCGCTGACCCTCGGACTCTCCTGCTGTGCCATTGAAATGATGGCCATGACCGCTCCCAAATACGACGTCGCCCGCATCGGGGCGGAGGTCTTCCGGGCCAGTCCGCGGCAGGCGGACGTCATGATCACCGCCGGCACCGTGGTCAACAAAATGGCCCCCATCGTGCGCCGCTGCTACGATCAGATGGCCGAACCGAAGTGGGTCATCGCGATGGGTGCCTGCACCGTCTCGGGCGGCATGTTCAACACCTACTCGGTGGTCCAGGGCGTGGACGAATTTCTTCCGGTGGACGTGCACGTACCCGGGTGTCCCCCGACGCCGGAGGGGCTG
>CAZEBV010000202.1:0-3774 GCA_964510695.1 uncultured bacterium | reverse complement strand
TGCGGGACGTGGGCCTGAATTACCGGAACCTCACCGGGGTGATCGTGACCCACAGTCATCCCGATCACACCTACGGGCTGCCCTTCCTCTCCCACAGTTTTTACCACGCCCGTCGGGAGGTCGACGGGTGGACCACCAAAGAGGCCCTCCCCCGCCTGGAGCAGTCACTGGAAGCCTACGACCTCCGGGAACCCGACCGCTACCTCGACATCACCTTTCGGACGATCAGCACCGCGGAGCCCGACCGCATCGAACTTGCGTCCGACCTGGAGATCACGACCCTCCCGACCCGACACAGTCGGCCGGGCTTCGGGCTCCGACTGAGGACACGGCATCAGACGCTGGTCTACTCCGGGGACACCGTGCCCACGGAAACCCTGCGTGAGGAAGGATCGGGGGCGGACGTGCTTCTGCACGACTGCCAGGGGACCCAGGCCTACCGACGATACTACGAGGAGTCTCACACCAGCGCCGCCCAGCTGGGGCGCCTGGCGGAGGCCATGGGGGTGGGAACGCTGGTTCCTTTCCACCACAACCTGACCGAGCTTCCGGGCGGCTGGGGCCCGATCTGCCATGAAATCCGACGATTCTACGGGGGACCGATCGTTTTTCCCCGAAAGGGGCTAGCCTTCACCCTCTGAGGGAACGTCGGCGGCCGCTCTCAGTTCCTCCACGGCCCGACGGGGGTCCTCCCCCCCGAAGACGGCCGAGCCCGCCACGAACCAGTCGGCCCCGGCGCGAACTGCCGCCGGGAGGGTCCCGGGACCGACCCCGCCGTCCACCTGGACGGGGCCCGGAAACGCCTCCGAAAGCAGCTGCACGTCCTCCAGCACCTTCCGGTGAAAGGACTGACCCCCGAACCCGGGCTGCACGGTCATCGCCACGACGTAATCCACACGATCCCCCCGTTCAAGCACCCGCTCGACGGGTGTGTCCGGGTTGAAGGCCAGCCCCAGTTGAACCCCCTCCCGGTCCGTTCGGCGACGCAGGTCCTCCAGGTCGGGTTCGGTTTCCACGTGCACCGAAACCCAGCTTATCCCCAGATCGAGGAAGCGATCGAGGTAGGACGCCGGGTCCTGAATCATCAGGTGAGCGTCCATTTTGAGGTCCGGAAACCGCTCCCTCAGCGAGCGCACCACGGGCAGCCCGAAGGAGAGGTTGGGCACGAAGTGCCCGTCCATGACGTCCAGGTGCACACGGGGCACGCCGGCCGAACGGATCGCCTCGATCTCGGGAACCAGGCAGGCGAAATCAGCGGAGAGGATCGAGGGAAACAGTTTCATTCCCGGGCCTCCAGTTGTCGAAAACCGAGGATCCGGTCGTTCCAGTAAATCGTCAGTTCTCCGCTTCCTTTGACGGACGTCAAAAACTCCACCGTCCGGCCGGGCATGACCGTGTCCGAGAAGACCTCCGCGGTTCCCCGCTGATCCTGTCGGGTCACCCGCATGCGCCCCGGAACGACGGAAAGGGGGGGCGTGATACGAACCGTCGTGTGGCGAAGCGCCCGGGCGGCCCCCGAGCGTTCGAGGTTGACGGTCAGGCTGACCGACCGATCACGGGGTACGATCCGCCGGGGGGGCGGCGATTGATCCAGCACGACCGAGGACGGGCGGTTCCGGTCGCGGCGGTACTCCACGTCGTCCAGGGAGAGATGGCTGTTGTTCAGCTTTCGCCGGGCTTGCTCCAGCGACTTCCCCACCAAGTCGGGAATGACCGTGCGTCTGGGCCAGGGTCCCTTGCTGACCAGCAGCTGAACCTGGGAACCTCGTATAACCCGCTGACCGGGGTGGGGCTGCTGGAGTAAAATCTCCCCCTCGGGCTGACGTTCCGAATAGACCCGAGCGAGGCTGCCCAGGGTGAGCAGGGGACCGACCTGTTCGTCCCGACCCTCGGCTCCACGGTAAAGTTCGGTGCGGGCGTTGTCAGGCGTTCGACCCCGAAGATCGGGGACCGTCACGAACTCGGCCCCTTCACTGACGAACAGTTTCACGGGCCGGTGTTCCTTCATTCGGGCCCCGGCGGGGGGAACCTGGCGAATCACCTCTCCCTCCGGGGTCTTCATGCTCGTGGTACGGATGACCTCGTGATCGAGTCCATGGCGGTTGACAATCCTCCGGGCCTCCCCCAGGGGTTCACCCGTCAGGGAGGGAACCTGGACGGTGCCGACCGAACGGGTCATGTACACCCAGACAGCGAGCAGGACGGCGGTCAGACAGACGGTCAGGCTCAGGGGGACGATAACCCATCGGGGATAATCGGCGAGCCACTCCGCCAGACCCCGGAGGACGCGCATCCCGCGGTTCAGTCGGAACGGCCGGGAGGCAGCCGCCGAGCGTAGCGCGCCCAGTAGGTGGGTTCTTCGGAGCCGGTTCCGCCGGTGTCGATGTGGCTCAGCGCCCGGCGGGCCTCCTCGGCGTCCCCGTTCGCGCGGAGGGCGAGGGCCCGCTGCCAGGCGACCTCGGAGGCCAGGGGTTCCCGGCTTCCCTCGCTGGACTCACGCAGGCGATCGAACCAGCGAATCGCCCGCCCGGGCCGACCCCGCTCCATTTCCGAGTATCCCATGTGAAGCAGCGCGGCCCCGTGGAAGAAACTTTCGGGATAACCCTCCACGAGCCGCCGAAATTGACGAAGTGCTGGCTGGTAATCCCCCTGAAGGTAATGCAGCTTGCCAAGGAAAAACAGGACTTTATCGGCGTGGTCGGAGTCGGGGTAGCGGCGCAGGTATTCCTGAAGGTTCCGGATCGCGGGTTCATGGTCCCCCCGGCTCAGCGCCCGGTTGTAGTGGCTCATGGCCCCGTGGAAGGCCTCGGAGGCCCGGGCGGCCGTGCGGTAGCGATCGTACGCGTACAATCCCGCGCCTCCCGCCACCAGAACCAGCACCACCAGGGAGAGCACCACCCATTCGGGATCCTCACGGAAACGTTCAACCAGGTCGTTAAAACTCATGGCTCATCTGCAGGGTCGCTTTCTGGTCCGCGGACTCACTGGTGATCCCGACGGGAAACGACAGGGACACCGAGAGGCCCTTGCTGGAATGCATCAGGAGTCCGGGAGCAAAATAAAGTTCGGATCGATCGAAGAGTCCACCGGTCCGTCCGTTCAACTCGAAGTTCACCTTGACGGAAGGGTACGTTCGGTAACGCAGGGCCCCGTTGTACTCGTAGGCATCCTCCACGGTCGAATTCCCGAAGAAGGTAACGCCTCCGTGGGCCAGCCAGGCCCACCCGGGAGCCATGTCGTCTCCGATCGTCCCGAACAGGCGAACGTCGACGCCCTCGGTCCCCGTGGGCGGCACGGCGTCTTCGTCCCCGGTCGGAAACAGCAGCTCGAACCCCCCGCTTGTTTCGGGGAAATTATACCCTTTCTCGGTAAATTTGAACCGCTGGAAGAGGGACACGTCACCGATGCCGTCCTGCCCGTTCTCGTAGATGATCACCGGCACGCGAACCCCCACCTCGAAGTTCCTCATGACCCCGTAAATAAGCTGGTAGCGAAGCTGGGTTCGGTCCTGGTCCAGCGAATCTCCGCTGACACGCTGAAACCGATGGAGCAGCTCGGCGTTGCCGATGCCCACGAACTCGTTGTCCTCGAAATGAACCGCGTCCCGGAACTTCGCCACCCCGTCACTCGGGGTCAGCAGGATCGCCGCCACCAGAACCATCAGCAGCGCTCGTCGCCACCCACGTGAAACCATCGCCACGTTCCTCCCGGCACAGAATTGATGGAACCGTACTGCCTGTGAGATCCCCCTCCCGATCAGCGCTCCCGGCAGCG
>CAZEBV010000201.1:0-3778 GCA_964510695.1 uncultured bacterium | reverse complement strand
TTCGATCCTGGCGGTGATGTCGGCCGGCCCCCTGACCGCCCGCGAACCGGTGGCCGAGGAGACGGTGGTGACGTTCGTGCGGGATCATCTTCCGCGCATCAGCGGATCCGTGGTCCAGGCCGATACCGGGGGCGTCTTCGTCGAACTCGACGGGCGTCCCCGCAGGCTTCGGGTGACGGTCTTCCGTCGTTCCGTCCGGGACACCGACGGGGAACGGCGCCTGCGCCGTCGGGGGCTCGGCCGGGGGGAACTGGTTCCGGCGGGGGATCGTCTGGCCCGGCTGCGCGCGGACACCGCCCTGCTGTCCCGGGTCCGGGTGGGGGATCGGGTCACCTGGACCGTCGATCCCCTGTGGTTCGTTCGTGAGGATGACACTGAAGGAACGCAGCTGATGCGCCGGCTCGCCGCCCTCGAGCGGGTCGAACGGGTCCGGCGCCCCGCTCCCGACGGTGACGCGTCGGCCCGCCCGAAGAAGGGGGACGTGGTGCTTCGCTTCGAGTCGGGGAGCATCGTGCTCCGTCGGGTCGGTGAACTGGGCGAACTGGGACGGACCGCCCGCTACCGAACCCCGGAGGAACCCGCCCCGGAAACGACCCCTCCGTCGGGTCCGAGCCTGGAGAAAGCGGCCCGCTTCAAGCGCCGGGTCTACGATTTCGACTGGGTGCGCGTTCCGGGGGACGCGAACGTTCGCATCGTCGTCCTGGGTGGGAACAACACCCTGGGGCTGGCCCGGTGGAAGGAGGGGCCCCGCCGGATGCACTGGCACTCTCTGACCGGGAAGGTCCTGTCGGTGGGCGTGCTCGATCGGCGGGCCCGCGACCCGAAGGCCCTTCCGATTCTTCTGGTTACCAAACAGCAGGAGGACGTCAAGAGCCACCTCTACCACTATGACCTGGTGGAGCGGGAGCTCACCCGCCGCTGGACGGCCTCGAGAATCTGGATGCGCGTCGTCGGCGACAGCCCCGTCGCCCAGACCCTGGGGATGAACCGGGCCTTCGACGGGTCCATCTACCCGATTGAGGTCCGCGAGGACGGCTGGAGCTGGGGGGAGGACCCGGCCCCGGATTTCACGAACTGCCCCCGTCTGCCCGCCTGTCGGCCGCTGGGGGGCGCCCTGGTGAGCCTGTCGTCGGAGGGCCGGCTGGACCTGATCGGCGAGGATCGACGGACCCGGGCCGGGGGCACGTTCGGGGGCAGTCCGGTGTGGATATCGGCCCCCCGGAACGAGAGAAGGGTGGACCTCCCTCCCCAGTACATGGGGTGGCTCCCCGGGGACGGGACCTCGTCGGTGCTGGTTCCCCACAACCGCTACAGCGGGACCGGGATTATCCGGGCGATGCGCAGTTTCGACGAGGCCGTCCTTCACCTGCTTTCGGTACAGGGGGAGAACGTCGAGGAACGCTGGCAGTCAGACCGTCAGAGCGGCTATTTCACCCGGGTTCGGGGGGGACCGATGAATCCCTGGGCCGCCCTCGTGGACCCGGAGACCTACCACACGACGCTGTACCGGATCGAGGGAACCGACTACCCCGGCTGGTGAAGGGGAGGCCGTTCAGGTGAAGTAAAGCCGCACCAGGTGGCGCAGGAAGTTGAAGGTGTTGGTGAGTCCGAGTTTGCTTTCGCCGGCCTTGCGGGTCGCGAAGGTGAACCCCACCTCCTCGTGTCGGTCGTAGTCCCCCCGGACCAGCAGCTCCAGCAGGATCTTGTACCCGGTCGGTTTGAGGGGCCTCTCCGGGATCACCGATCGCCGAAAGGCGAAGAACCCCGCCAGCACGTCCGTGACCGGCCGGATGCGGGGAAACAGAAGCTTGGCAAGCAGGGTTGCGATGCGGGTCATCATCATCCGGAACATCCCGAAGTCCTCCATTCGCCCGCCTTCGGCGAAGCGGCTCGCCACCACGAGGTCGCACCCGTCGTCCATGCGCTCCAGCAGGCGCGGGATGGTTTCGGGCGGATGCTGCAGGTCGGCATCCATCACCACGAGGACGTCGCTTCGGGCGTGTTCGAGCCCGTGAAGGATGGCCGTGGCGAGGCCCGTTTCCTCCGTGCGGTGCACCACGTTGACGGGGTAGTCGTCGGCGAGTTCCCGGGCTTTCTCCCAGGTTCGATCGGGGCTGTCGTCGTCTACCAGCACGACCTCGTACTCGGACGATTCAGTCCCCATCGCGTGATCGATGCGCTGAAACAGCTCGGGGAGGTTTTCACGTTCGTTCAGGGTCGGGATGATGATCGAAATCACGCTGGACACGTCCCGGGTGGAGCGCGGCCGGCCTCCGGGTGCAGTCTCCGGAGCCACGATCAGGTTATTCGCTGATGGTTCGACCGCATTTTACCCCGATTGATCCGACCGGTCACCATTTCCCGGGATCCGGCGGTGAGGTCAGCCGCGGGCGTCGTCGAACCGACGGCGGGCCCGAAGAAGATCCTCGACAAGCCCGGGGAGGGCGTCGGGGGCCTCCGCGACGCCGCGATCCGTGACGTACGTGTCCACCCGGCCCGGGGGAACCCGTTCGAAAAGAGGATGTCGGTGGGCGAGCGCCGGGGGTAGGTCTTCCGGGGAGGGAACGGTGGGTCCGTTCCGGTCGACCCGTCCCGGTTCGATTTTGAGGCTGTCGGTCAGGACCCGGACCGGCACGTCCCGGGCGGCCCGGGCCAGCAGTCGGCTGCCCGTTTTGTTGAGGACGGTTCCGTCCGTGCCCAGGGCGTCCGCGCCGAGATAAAGGGCGTCGACGTGCTCGAAGTGCGCACCGGCCTCCGCGTCGTAGGCGAAGGTGACCTCGGCGTCGTCCGCCAGTTCCCGGGCGACGGCGACGCCCTCCCCGCCGGGGTGGGAATGAAGCACCACCAGCCGCTTCAGCGGGACTCGTTCCCGGAGGACCCCGAGCACCGTGCCGGAGCGGCTGAACGTCATGACACACTGATCGTCGGCGCCCGGTCGATCGAGGGCTTCCACGATCCGGGGAATGCTTCCGGCGAGCCTCTCCCGGAGGGACTCGAGACCGTCCCGAAGAACCCTCGGGTGCTCGTCGGGACTCGCGGCCTCGAGTTCACGGTGAAGCAGGGCCGCCGCGTTGGTGAAGCCGGCCATGGCCGGCCGGAGGTCCGCCATCCGGCGGGGCAGCGCCGCGGCCGTTTCGGGGTCCATGGACGGGGATTCGTCCAGGCCCCGAAGCAGGCCGTCCACCAGGCGCTCGAGCAGTTCGCGGGAGCCGCTCTCCCGGTCCTCCTCGAGTGACCGGAACAAATTCTCGGGAAAACTCACGGCCGCACCCGGCACCAGGCGTCCCAGAGGCCCGGGACGGTGTCGGGGCCGCGGGTTTCCTCCGGTTCAACCCAGCGGTACTCCCGGTGTTCCCGGTTGAGTTCGACCGCAGGAGCCTCGGGATCGACCGTAAAACGAAAGGGGTGAACGGTCCAGAACCGATCGTTCTCGGGATCGTCCACGGACAGCGGTTCACCCCGCGCGGCCGGTCGGACGTGTTTTTCCGCCAGCCCGGTTTCCTGCCGTATTTCCCGGCGAGCCTGATCCCGGGGATCCTCGGTCTCGAGGTAGCCGCTGATCCCGGCCCAGCGCCCCCGGTAGGTGCGAACGTCCTGACTTCGGCGCGCCAGCAGAACACGGTCGTCCCGCTGCAGGAAAACCGTGACGACGGACGTTCGGTCGGGGCTCACGGGGATGCCGGCCGGCGGGGGTTGATTTTCATCGACCCGCTTCGTGAGGCACCGGATGGGGGAGGGGTCCTCCCCGCTCGTAGGCTTCGAGCGTCTCGAGCAGTTC
>CAZEBV010000200.1:0-3838 GCA_964510695.1 uncultured bacterium | reverse complement strand
TCTCCCCGGTTCACGTTGAACGTCCAGCTTGGAACGTTGAACGGCTTGTCCCCCTCACCCAACCCTCTCCCGCCAGGGGAGAGGGCTATGATGTTGGATTTCTCCCGCCAGGGGAGAGGGCTATCACACAGGATTTTTCCTCCAGGGAGACGGCTGAACATGCTGGATTTCTCCCCTCATAGAAGGAGTCCGTCATTGACTTTTGACCTTCGACCGGGAACGTTGAACGGCTTTCCTCCGCCCTCGACGGGGGGGCTAAGCGCGGTGGACGTTTAACCTGAAACGTTGAATCGCCGCTGCAGGCGCGGGGCGCAGACGGCTCCCTGTTCGGCCGAGGAGACCAGGCTGGCGTATTTGGCCAGCACGCCCCACTCGTAGCGGGGATCCATGGGTTCCCAGTTCTCACGGCGGCGAGCAAGCTCGTCCTCGTCCACCTGCAGGTGGAGCTCGCCGGTCTCGGCGTTCAGGTAGACGGGGTCACCCTCCTCGACCAAGCCGATGGGTCCCCCGCGGGCGGCCTCCGGCGCCACGTGACCGATGCAGGGTCCCCGGGTGGCCCCCGAGAACCGACCGTCGGTGATCAGGGCCACCTCGTCCCCGAGGCCCTCCCCCATGAGGGCGGCCGTGGGCGCCAGCATCTCCCGCATGCCCGGTCCCCCCTCCGGTCCCTCGTAGCGGATGATCACGACGTCACCCGGCTCGATGTCCCCGCCGGTGATGGCCTCGAAGGCGTCCTCCTCGCTGTTGAAGACCCGCGCCCGTCCGGTGAACTCGTAAATCTCGGTGGAGGAGATCTTCCACACCGCGCCGTCGGGGGCCAGGCTGCCCTCCATGACCTTCAGCTGCCCCTCCGGTTTGAGGGGCGTATCGACCGACGTCACCACCGGGGTATCGCCGTTCTCGGTCCGGTATTCCTCGAGGTTTTCGGCCAGCGTGTTCCCCGTCACGGTCAGGGTGTCGCCGTTCAGCAGGCCCGCTTCCTGGAGGTGGCTCAAAATCAGCGGGACCCCGCCGACCTCGTCGAGGTCCACCATGACGAACTCGCCCCACGGTTTCATGCTGGCGATCACGGGGGTTCTTTCCCGGACGCGTTCGACGTCCTCGTAGGTCAGCTCGACGTTGGCCTCGGCGGCGAGGGCCATGAGGTGCAGCACGGCGTTCGTGGATCCCCCGATCGCCTGCAGCAGGGTGAGGGCGTTCTCCAGGGCCTCGTGAGTGACGACCTCCCTGGGCCGAATGCCCTCCTCCAGCGCCTGCATGGCGGCCTGACCGGACCGTCGTGCGCAGGTCCGGCGCCGCCCGGAGGTGGCGGGAGGGGAGGCACTGCCGGGCAGGGCGAGGCCCAGGGCTTCACTGACGGAGGCCATCGTGTTGGCCGTGAACATGCCCGCGCAGGAGCCGGCGTCCGGGCAGGCGGTGTTCTCGATGCGCGTCAGTTCCTCCTCGTCGATCTCCCCGGTGGAGTAGGACCCGACGGCCTCGAAGACGGTCTGGATGGTGATGTCCTCCCCGTCGTGTCGACCCGGTTTGATCGTGCCCCCGTACATGAAGACCGACGGCACGTTGACCCGCAGCATGGCCATCATCATGCCCGGCAGGCTTTTGTCGCAGCCGGCGATGCCCACCAGGGCGTCGTACTGGTGTGCGTTGGCCATCAGTTCCACCGAGTCCGCGATGACTTCCCGGCTCACCAGGGAGTACTTCATGCCCTCGTGACCCATGGCGATGGCGTCGCTGACCGAGACCGTGGTGAACTCCCGGGGGGTTCCCTGAGCCTCCCAGACCCCGTCCTTGGCGTCGTCCGCCAGCTCCTGCAGGTGCAGGTTGCACGGCGTGGACTCGTTGCCGCAGCTGGTCACCCCCACCAGCGGCTGCTGGAGGTCGCTGTCGTCCAGGCCCATCGCCTTGTACATGGCCCGGGCCGGGGCGTGCTCGGAACCCCGGATCACGGCGGGACTTCGGAGGGTTGACTCGTCGGTGTCCTGGGTGCTCATGTCAATTCTCCTCCCTGGAGGGTTGGGCGGATCGGACGCGGCCGGGACTCGAACGGGATCAGGGGATCGAAGGGTCCTCCGGCTCCCCGGATTCCTCGAGGTGGCGCTCGTCGAGCCGGTGTACGGCCAGCATCAGCCAGCCGACCGCCAGCGCCGTGTAGAGAACTTCGGCGTACATCGGAATCATGTCGGTCGTGTAGAGGAAGACGTCCAGCAGACCCACCGGCGTGATGACGTAGCAGGTCAGTTTGAGGACCTCGATCCACCTGAGATTATAGCGGATGCCCACGACGAGGAGGCCCGCCCCGCTGACCACGAGCAGCCAGACCAGAAGTCTGAGTCCCTCGAGCAGAAGGTAGAGCAGCAGGGTCAACCCCGCGATCACCGTTTTGACGGTGAACATCATCTCCCGGACGGTTCCCGGGTCGAACACCGTGGGCTCCTCGGTTTCTCCCCCCGAGACCCGCGTGGAGATCGCCCGGAAACGGTCGGGTCCCTGACGCACGTAGAGGTAGTCGTCGACGATCACGACCGCCACGTCCCGGTCGAGCTGCTGACGGTTGAGGGAGGCCTCGGGGTCCAGGATGACCCGGTGGCGATCCAGGACCGTCATGTGATACGGAACCTCCGCCTCGACCTCGATGTCCCCGTTGCGGAAGACGACGGTGGGCATCTGCCGCTGGAGATCCTCCCCGATTTGACCGGTCCGGGACCAGGCCGTGTAGGCTTCGACCCCGCCCAGGCACAGGCCGAGAAGCAGCCACAGCCCCAGAAAGTAAAGGGCGGCGTCGCGCCAGGGTTCCTGCAGCGGCCGGCGGTAAAAATCGACGTTCCAGCTGGCCTGAAGCACCCGGCGGAAAAACCAGCGGTGAAGGCTTACGTCGGCGTCCGGCTGCTCGGGGCCGACCGGGGACGGTGATCCGTCCGGCGGGGAAGCGTCCTCGGGCACGGTGGGGCCTCCGCGGTGGAGTGCGGACGAACCGGAGGGCCGAAACGGACGGCGGTGACCCTCTCGGCAGGCATCAAAAAGGCTATCCTTTATATCTTTGTCCGCGTACGGCGTTATGATAGAGTTTTGCGATCATCAAATGAAGTGATGTCCATGGCCCAACAGCGCACGGCGACCGACGGTTACGAGCTGACCGACACCCAGGGCGAATCCCCCGCCGACGAAGACGGGCGGGTGGCGCTCGACAAGGTCGGCGTCCGTGACCTTCGCATGCCGCTTCAGATCGAGGTTCGCGACGACGGCAGCCAGCAGGTCACCGCGTCGGTCGACGTCGGCGTCAACGTGCCCGAAAGCCAGCGGGGAGCCCACCTGAGCCGATTTATCGAGCTGATCGAGGAGTACCGCGAGTCCAGCTTCCACGTCGATTCGGTCACCGAGCTGGTCCGCCGGACCCGGGACCGCCTGGGGTCCACGAACGCCTACGTCGAGATGGAGTTCACCTACTTCATGGAGAAGGAGTCCCCCCTGAGTGAGAAACGGGGGATGATGGACTTCGACTGCGGATTCGGGGGCATGGTCCGGGACGGCGAGGTCATCAACTGGATCATGGCCCAGGTTCCGATCACCACCCTGTGTCCGTGCAGCAAACGCAACAGTCACTCCGGGGCCCACAACCAGCGAGCGCTGGTGAACACCAAGGTCGCGATCGAGGAGCGGGTGTGGCTCGAGGAACTCATCGAGATGATCGAGGCCGAGGGCAGCAGCCAGCTGTACTCGATCCTCAAACGTGAGGACGAGGCCTACGTTACGGACGAGGCCTACGACAACCCCAAGTTCGTGGAGGACGTGGTCCGGGACCTCAGCCAGAAAATAAGGGATCACGAGCTGAAGAACG
>CAZEBV010000199.1:0-3854 GCA_964510695.1 uncultured bacterium | reverse complement strand
GGGTGAGGGCCGCCGGCTCGAGCCCGGTGAACGCTGGTCCGTCCCGCCCGGGGTCGGTCACCGCTGGGAGAACCCCACCGACGGAACCACCGTTTTCCGGGGCGCCTTCGACCCTCCCCTTCGGACCCGCCGGCTGTTTCTCTCCCTGCACGGCATCCCGCCGGAGGCCTTCCACGGCGGGGGAAGCCCCGGCCTTCCGTACGCCGTGATGCTGGGGCGGCGTTACCCTCGCCACATCGAACTGCCGGGTATTCCCGGTGTGCTTCAGCGGATTGTCTTCTTTCTGCTGGCGCCGGTGGTCCGATTCCTCGGCTACCGGGTTCCCCCGCGGGGGAACCCTCCGGGCGGCGATGCGGCCCGGCCCGGGACCGACCGTGCGGCGGAGGACGCCCGTGGGTGAGGCTTCCCCGGAGGTGGTCGTCGTCGGCGGCGGCGTGGCCGGCCTGACGGCCGCCATGTTCACGGCCCGGGCGGGTCTGGACACCGAGGTCTTCGAATACGGGGGCTCCATCCTCAAGCGAAACGCGCACCTGGAGAACTTTCCGGGGTTTCCGGCCGGCATCAACGCCCGCCGTTTCCTGGACCTCCTCGAACGCCAGGCGGTGGAGAACGACGTGCGAATCCGTCGGGATCGCGTCGCGGCGGTCGAACCGACCGAAGAGGGTTTTACGGTGACCGCCGAGACGGACACCGTCGAGGTCCGGCGGGTCATCGCGGCCTGCTGGCCGAACACCGACATGTTCGACGCCCTGGACCTGACTTACGTCGAGAAGGGGAGCAAACGGTTCGTGTGCTGCGGCCCGGACGGCGGGACCGATGTGGACGGTTTCTTCGTTGCCGGTCGGCTGTCCGGACGGGAGCACCAGGCGATCGTGTCCGCCGGCAGCGGTGCCGAAGTCGGACTGGCCGCCGCCCGTGACGCCGGGGCGCACGTTTACCACGACTGGGTGACTCCGGAAGGCTACTTCACGGAACGCGGTCGTGAGGTCCCGTCGGGATGCGAGGAGATCGCGGCCGAGGAGCGCCGCCGCCGGGAGGAACGCGCCCGGCGGGTGTTCCGGGAGGCCTTCGACCGTCCCTACGGGGAGGCTCCCCGGCAGCACCCAAGTTTGGAGGACTGATCCGCTTCAGGGGTTCCCGCGCCGGGAGATGGTGGAACGGGACCAAACCGACGCATCGGAGGGATCTTCCGTGGGGAAACTGATCGAGGGGGAATGGGTCCGGGATGACTACGAGACCGACGAGGAAGGGGCGTTCCAGCGGGAGGAGACGACCTTCCGCGACTGGATCCGCGCCGACGGGTCCACGGGGTATCCCCCGGAGACCGACCGCTACCACCTGTACATCTCCCGGGCGTGTCCGTGGGCTCACCGCACCGCTCTGATGCGGCGGCTTCGCGGGTTGACCGACGTAATATCGATGTCGATCGTGGACCCCTACATGGGGAAGGACGGGTGGTTCTTCTCGGATCGGGCGGGCTGTGTGCCCGACACCGTCAACGGGGAGAAATACCTCCGGGACGTCTATCGACGGGCCGACCCCGATTACACGGGTCGGGTGACGGTGCCGGTTCTCTGGGACAAAGAGGTAGGGACCGTCGTCAACAACGAATCCGCCGAGATCATGCGCATGCTCGACGTGGCGTTCGATGACCTCGCGGAGAATGATGGCACCTACTACCCGGAGGGGCTCCGGGACGAGATCGACGGGACGATCGAGGCGATCTACCGACCGATCAACAACGGCGTCTACCGCTGCGGGTTCGCGGGGACCCAGCAGGCCTACGATCGGGCCGCCGAGGAGCTGTTCGAGGCCCTGGACCACTGGGACTCCGTCCTGGACGAACGGCGCTACCTGTGCGGGAACGTACCGACCGAGGCCGATTGGTGCATGTTCACCACGCTGTGGCGGTTCGACGCCGTCTACTACGTGCACTTCAAGTGCAGCGTCCGGCGGATCGTCGATTACCCCAACCTCTGGCCTTACCTGAGGGACCTCCACCAGCACCGGGACGCGGCCGAAACCTGCAGCATGGACCATACCCGCGAGCACTACTACACCAGCCACGAGGACCTGAACCCGAAGGGGATCGTGCCGGCCGGTCCCCACCCGGATTTCTCGGCCCCCCACGACCGTGATCGGTTCGGGTAACCCCCGGTGGGTCCGGCGGGCGAGAGGGAGGATGCAGCGGGGACGTTGATCCGTCGGGAGCCGCGAGGGACGGTTCCGGTCGGGTCGTTAGGCCAGGACCACGCTGTAAAGCTGGTACAGCAGCAGCACGATAACCAGGCCGAAGAAAACCTTCATCACGCCAAAATGAGACAGTGAGGACATGAGCCGACACTCCACAGTGAATGAAGTGGTGTGTTAGAAGAGTGCATCCGCTGGTGTGTATTTCACTAGTATCGGAGGGACGGGTTCAAGCTTTAACCAATGATCCGAGCCGGACCGGGTCATGTCACACGGGCCGTCCGGTTCACGCAGGCGCCGCACCGACGGCGACCCGGCCTCCTAAAGTCCCTCCACCATCTCCTTCACACGTCCAACCAGGCGTGCCCGTTCCTCGAGGGTATCGGCGACCGGCTGGACGTCCAGGACCGTGACCCCGGACTCCCGGTAGGCCCGCAGGCGCTCCTCCACGAAGCTCTCGGGCCCGATGAGGTTCGATTTCTCGAGGAACTCGTCCGGGACGGCCGCGGCGGCCTCCTCCTTCTGGCCGTCCAGGTAGAGGTTCTGGATCGTCTCGGCCTCCTCCTCGAAGCCGTATCGTCGAAACAGGTCGTTGTAGTAGTTCTCGTCCCGGGAACCCATGCCCCCCACGTACAGCGCCACGTAGGGGCGAGCGAGGTCCCGAAGCTCCTCGACGTCGTCTCCAATCGCCAGCATGCCCCCGGCCACGATGTCCAGCGAACCCAGCTCGTCGTCGCGGTTCTGCTTGCCGGCCTCGAGGGGATCCCCCCAGATGTCCATGGCCCGGTCGGGCCAGTAGAGGGTGGGCATCCAGCCCTCGGCCACCTCGGCGGTCATCGTGACGTTCTGCTCGCCCAGGGCGGCCACGGTGATCGGGATGCGCTCCCGTTCGGGGTGGGTGATCAGTTTGAGCGGTTTTCCGAGTCCTTTGCCCTCGTCCTCGGGGAGCGGAAGCTGATAGTAGTCGCCGTCGTGGGTGACCCGTTCCCGGCGCCAGACCTTGCGGCAGATCTCGATAACCTCGCGGGTCCGACTGATGGGTGCGTCGAAGGGGACCCCGTGGAAGCCCTCGATGACCTGAGGGTTCGAGACCCCGATGCCCAGGTGGAAGCGCCCCTCCGAGAGGGCGTCGAGGCCGGCGGCGGTCATGGCGGTCAGCGTGGGCGTGCGGCTGTAGATGGGGAGGATGCCCGAGCCGATGGTGACCGATTCCGTTTCGGCCGCCGTGTAGCCCATCAGGCTGACCCCGTCGAAACCGTAGGCCTCGGCGATCCACACCACGTCCAGGCCGGCCTGCTCGTATTCGACGATGTCGTCCACCGCGTCCTTGAAGCCTCCGGCGTAATCCAGCCGCGTGCAGATGCGCATCGGGTCGCCTCCCTCCGGGCCGCCGACGGGTGGGCCCGTCGAGTGTCAGGTGGTCCGGCCCGTCAGTATGACATACGAACCTGTCCGGGTCGGGCCGGGAAGTCGGCGGTGGTCCGTCGGTTGGGTGGGAGGAAACCGCCCGGGACGGGAACGAGCGTGAAGGGCACGGGGATCACGGTCTCAGTGTACGAAGGATGCCGTCCGACCGGAACGGGTTTTCGGGGCCCGCCCCGTTCTCCGTGATCGGCGGGATCCCCGGCGGGGTCGCCTTTCAGCCGATCTTGCGACCGGTTTGA
>CAZEBV010000198.1:0-3896 GCA_964510695.1 uncultured bacterium | reverse complement strand
GGCCAGAAGCTGGGCTCCCAGGCAGATCCCCAGGATCGGGGTACCCTCCCCCACGAGCTCCTCGAGGAGACGTTTTTCCTCGCGCAGCCACGGGTGTTCGGCCTCCTCGCCGACCCCCATCGGTCCGCCCAGAACAACGGCCAGGTCCACGGATTCGGCCGGAGGGGTTTGTTCCTCCAGGTAATATCGGGTCCGATTCACCCTGAGCCCCCGCTCCCAGCCCCAGTCGGGGATGACCCCGGGGCTCTCGAAGGGGACGTGCTGAAACACGTGCAGGTCCGCCATAACGGATCTCCCGCGGACGTCCGGTTTTTTCGGCACCGTCCGTCGGGGAAATATCCCCGACGGTGGAACCATTGTAAACTATGAGGCACGTTTCATTCTCTCCGCTGGAAAGGAATTTTCCGTGTCCATCCACTACACCGACGTCAACCTCGGCCTGATCGCGGACTGGACGGCGGACCGGGCCGCCCCTCTCCTCTTCCTGGTTCCCGACCGACGGGTGGCGGAACGTCTGTGCGTGAACCTGCGCACCCTTCACGGGGAGAGCGCCGCCCTGCTTCCGGGGTGGAACGTGAACCCGGGCGGAGGGGAACTCCCGGCGGAGAGGGTCCAGCGAAGGCGCATCCGGGTTCTGAACCGAATTCGCGACGCCCGGACAGGCCACCTCGTGGTGCCGGTCCGGGGCCTGGGGGCCCCGCTTCTCGACCCCGACTCGCTCCCCCGTCTTCACCTGAGTGTCGGCGATGCGCCCGGGCCCGGTTCGGTGGCCTCGGCGCTGGACCAACTGGGTTTCGAACGGCGGGGTCTGGTGGAGGAGCACGGCGATTTCTCCCTGCGAGGGGACATCCTGGACCTGTTCCCCGAAGGGGAGGATCATCCCGTCCGAATCAGTTTTTTCGGGGACGAGATCGAATCGCTCGAGCGGTTCCACCCGAACACCCAGCAGCAGGTCGAACGACTGGAGCGAAACCACCTCGAGCTGAGTCTTCAGTCGGAGTTCGCGCTGGGCCCGGGGGATCGCAAGCGGCTTCGGGAACGGCTGGTCCGCGAGGGACTCGAGGAGGTCGCCGAACGTCTCGAGTACGAGGATCGGCCGAACGCCATGGCCGACTGGCTGACCCTATGGCCCCGTCCTTTGACCCACGTGGAGAACCTCCTCGATGATCCCGAGGTACTGTTGATTCATCCGTCCCGGTGCTGGGAACGGGTCGAGGCCTGGGACGACACCTACGATCAGTTTGAGCAGGGTTCCCTCGTCCGGCGGACCTACCGCCGCCTCGAAGATCCCCTCCGGGCACTGGCCGGCCGTGAATCGGACGCGGTGCTCTTCTCCACCCACGAGCGGCAAACACCCCTCGGACCGGGCGAGGCCCGGCCGCTCTCAGGGGAGCCCCTGGACCTCTCGCCGGCGTCGATGGAGGAAGGGTCCCCCATCGACGAATTCCTCGAACACATCGATCGGCTCGACGGGACGGTCCGCCGACTGCACGTTCACTGCGGCGAGGAGGGTTTCAGGGACCGACTCGCGGAACTGCTCGAGGAACGCTCCGTCCGAAGGACAAACGAGGAGAAAACCGACCTGGACCTCCAATCCACCGCCTGGCACGGGTCCTTCCGCCGGACGGATCGGGCCCGACTGAGCCTGGACAACTTCTTCAACCGCACTGTCAGCCGGGGACGGATCGGTCAGAACCGTGGACGGACCGAGTACCTCGAGTCCTTCGAGGACCTCAAGCCCGGTGACCTGGTCGTGCACGAGCACTTCGGCATCGGTCGGTTTCACGGGTTGAAGCGTGTTTCGACCCACGACCAGACAAGGGACTGCCTCTACATCGAATACCGTGACGACGACGCGCTGATGCTTCCTCCCGACCAGGTCGCCTGGGTCCAAAAATACGTGGCCGACAGCGGTTTCAATCCGCCCCTGTCCTCCCTGAGTTCGGGGGACTGGGAACGGGTTCGTGCGGGGGTACAGGAGGACGTCAACGAACTGGCCGAAGAACTCCTCGACCTGTACACGGCCCGTGAAGACAATCAGACTGAACCGTTCCCGGAGGACACCCTGGAACAGACCCAGTTCGAAGCGAGTTTTTCTCACCGGGAAACCCCCGATCAGCAGGAGGCCATCGAGGCCGTCAAGGAGGACCTTCAGTCCCCCCGACCGATGAATCGCCTGATCTGCGGCGACTCGGGGTTCGGGAAGACGGAGGTGGCCCTGCGGGCCGCCTTCAAGGTCGCCTCGGCGGGAAAACAGGTGGCCATGCTCGTACCCACCACGGTTTTGTGCCGGCAGCACTACGAAACGTTCCGTCAGCGATTCTCGGTTTTCCCCTACCGCGTGGAAAGCCTGAGCCGGTTCCGAACGCCGGCCGAGACCGAACGGATCCTCGGGGAACTCCAGGAGGGAAAAATCGACGTGGTGGTGGGCACCCATCGGCTGCTTTCCGGGGACGTGCGATTCGACGACCTGGGCCTGCTCGTGATCGACGAGGAACAGCGGTTCGGCGTGGAGCAGAAGGAGAGCCTCAAGTTCTACCGGCGTGACGTGGACGTGCTGACCCTGTCGGCCACCCCCATTCCCCGCACGCTCTACATGGCCCTCTCGGGGGTGCAGGAGATCAGCATGATCAACACGCCGCCCGAGGACCGGATTCCGGTGGACATCGACGTTTCCCCGTTCGATCCGGGGACAGCTCGACGGGCGGTCCGGACCGAGGTTGACCGCGGCGGGCAGGTCTTCTGGGTCTCGAACCGGGTCCGGACGCTCGATGAGGTGGCGGAGTACGTCCGTGCCCTCGTGCCCGGCGTCTCCGTGGGCATGGCGCACGGCCAGATGGCCAGGGACACCCTGCGGGAGACCATGAACCGGTTCTACCGGGGGGAGATCGACGTCCTCGTCTGCACGACGATTATCGAATCCGGGCTGGACTGCCCCAACGTCAACACCATGATCCTGCAGCGCGCCCATCGCCTCGGGCTCGCTCAGCTCTACCAGCTTCGGGGGCGGGTCGGCCGCAGCAACGAACGGGCCCGGGCCCATCTTTTCTACCCTGAGGGGGCGGACCTGACGAGGGACGCGGAGGCCCGCCTGGAAACCATCAAGCGGTGTTCCGAACTGGGATCGGGCTTCCGGGTGGCTATGCGGGACCTGGAGATCCGCGGCGCGGGAAACCTGCTGGGCCAACAGCAGCACGGCAACATCCGGGCCGTGGGGTTCCCCCTGTACTGCCGGATGCTTCAGCGAGCCATCCGTCAGCTTCGGGAGGAGTTCGAGGTGCCCAAACCCTTCCCCAAACTCAAGTTTCCCGGCGAGCACTACCTCCCGCGGGACTACATCCCGGACGAGAAGGGCATCATTCGCCAGTACCAGGCCCTGGCGAGCTGTCGGTCGCAGGAGGCGGTGGATGAACTAAAGCGCCAGTGGCGCGACACGTTCGGGCCGATCCCGGACCCCGCCCGCGCGGTCCTGCGGCGGCACCGTTTCAAGATCATGGCGGACCAGCACGGCTGGGAGGATTTCCGCTACGACCGCGAACGGCTGAACCTTCGGTTCACGGACTCCCCTCCCGAGGAACTCATCGAGGCCGCCCGGGCGGTCGGGGCCGAACCGTCGGTCCGATCGGACCGACTCCTTGTTCATCACCTGCCGCCCGCCCGCCTCCGGGAGTGGGTCCAGCGGGTCGCCGGAGGGTCCCGCCGGGCGGCCGAGCCGGCCTGATCACAGCCGCTTCTTGAGTCGGGTTCCCCGACCAACCTATAATGACGGCCTCGCCGTCCGGGGACCCCCGGGCCGTGGGTTCAAGCAGTGACCCCCTGCGTTGCTCCGCGGTAGCTCAGCTGGTAGAGCAGTCGGCTGTTAACCGACTTGTCGCCGGTTCGAGTCCGGCCCGCGG
>CAZEBV010000197.1:0-3907 GCA_964510695.1 uncultured bacterium | reverse complement strand
CTCGTTCTTGTCGGCGGCCGACGCCTGCGCGTGGGAGCGGTAGGCCGCGCGCGCGGCCCGGCAGATGCTCTCAACGTCCACCCGTGTCTCTTCCATCCTGAAAAACCACCAGGTTGTCGCGGTGTATGATTTCGTCGAAATTGTGGTATCCGAGAATATCAGAGATCTCGTCCGTTTGGCATCCCTGCAGACGCTGTACCTCCTGCAGGCTGTAGTTCACGAGGCCCCGGCCAAGCTCCCGCTCGGAGCCGTCCTCGACCCGGACGGCGTCCCCCCGCTGAAACCGTCCCTCCACCGCCACGACGCCGGAGGGAAGCAGGCTTTTGCCGCGCTCGAGCAGGGCCCGGGCGGCGCCGTCGTCCACCCGGATGGTGCCCTTGGAGGGCAGATGATACCCGATCCACCGTTTGCGGCCCTGGACGATGTCCTCGCCCCGGGCGGGCTCGAAGAGGGTCCCGATCTCTTCGCCCGCCAGCAGGTCCCCCAGCACGTTCTCCTCGCGGCCCGAGGCAATCACCATCGGGGTGCCCGAACGGGTGACCGTCTCGGCGGCCTCGAGCTTGGTGGTCATCCCGCCCACCGTGGCCCGTCCTTCCCGGTCGGCCTCCTCCCGGACGTACCCGCGCACCTCGTCCGTGATGGCCTGCACCCGGGAGACCGGAGCCTCGCCTTCCTTCGGATCCCCCCGGTAGAGACCGTCCACGTCGCTGAGGATCACCAGCAGGTCCGCGTCCACCAGCGTGGTCACCAGCGAGGAGAGGGTGTCGTTGTCCCCGAACTGGATCTCCTCGGTGGCCACGGTGTCGTTCTCGTTCACGATGGGAACCACGTTCATGTCCAGCAGGGTGTTGAGCGTGTTGGAGGCGTTCAGGTAGGTCTGACGGTTGTGGATCCCCTCCTGGGTCAAAAGGACCTGGGCGGTCTCCAGGCCGCACTTGGCGAAGTAGCGGTTGTAATGCGCCATCAGGCGGGACTGCCCGATCGCCGCCGCGGCCTGCTTGCGGGGCAGCGTGACAGGGTAGGTGTTCAGGCCCATGGCCTCCATCCCGAACAGGATGGCCCCGGAGGAGACGAGCACCGGCTCGCGCCCCTCGTCCACGAGCCGTTCGACCTGTCGGGTCAACCGGGAGACCATGCTGTCCGGATCCCCCTCCAGGAGGCTGGAGCCGATCTTGATGACCGGCCGCCTGACGTCCTTCAGCTGCTGGCGCGTCATCCCGTGTACTCGAAGACCTGTTCGCCGACCTGAACGGTGTCCCCGGGCCGACAGCCCGCCTGCTCCAGCTTCCGGTGCAGACCCAGTTCGATCAGACGCTCCCGGACGTAGGTGCGGGCGTCGGGGTTGGACATGTCGAACCGGGCGACCAGGTCCTCGACCTCCTTTCCACGAATCAGGAAGCGATCGTCGATCGACTCGACCCGGGTGGGTCGCTGGGACTCCAGCGTCACCACCCGTTTCGTGTCCTCCTCCTCGGATCCCGGGGCCTCGTCCCCGGCGGCCTCGTGAAGCGACCACATCAGGGCGGCCAGCTTGGTCAGGCCGGTGCCCATGGACGCCGAAATCCCCACCACCGGGCCGGAGGCCTCGATCTCCTCCCGAAACAACCTGTACATCCCCGGTTCCACGTTGTCCAGTTTGTTGGCGGCCACGATGACCGGCTTCTCGAGCATCGACGGGTCGTACTGCTCCAGCTCATCGCGGACCATGCGGTAGCGGGCGACGGGGTCCCGGGCGGAAAGATCCACCACGTGCACGAGCAGATCCGTGCGGTCGGTGTGACGCAGAAACTCCAGCCCGAGTCCCCGTCCCTGGTGTGCCTCCTCGATCAGGCCCGGGATGTCACACAGCACCAGCTGCTCGTGGTCCCGGAAGAGGACCCCGAGGTTGGGCGTCCGGGTCGTGAAAGGGTGGCTCGCCACCCGGGGATGGGCCCCCGTGAGTCGATCCAGGAGGGTCGACTTCCCCGCGTTGGGCGCCCCGACGAGACCCACGTCGGCGAGGGTCTTGAGCTCGAGCTGAATCCGCAGCTGCTCGCCTCGCTCCCCCCTCTCGTGGAAGCGCGGAGCCTGCCGGTCGGCCTCCACGAACCGACGGTTCCCGCGCCCGCCCTCCCCGCCCTCGGCCACCCTCAGGCGATCCCCGGGCTCCACCAGTTCCCCCAGGACGTCCCCCGTGTCGGACCGCCTGACCACCGTGCCGGGCGGCACCGGGACGACGCGGTCGTCCCCGGTGGCTCCGCGGCGGGTATTCGAGGCCCCGTCCCGCCCGTCCTCGGCCCGCACGTGCTTCTCACGGTGAAGCTCCACCAGCGTCTCGACGTTCGAGCGGGCCTCCAGCACGACGTCCCCGCCATCCCCGCCGTCCCCGCCGTCCGGACCGCCGCGGGGCTGGCGGGGCTGGCGTTCGAAGGAAGTACAGCCGTCGCCGCCGTCCCCGGCGGCCACCTCGATCTCCGCGACGTCGACGAACGGGCGGTCTTCAACCATGGGTTCGGGCGGCGTCAGGGGCCAAAGGAAACGTCGGACGAGTCGGTTCTCGAGAAGAAAACGCTCGGCGGAAGGATGCTGAGGCGGAGCCTCGCCCGGACGGTTCGGGGAGAATCAGGCTCCCGCGGGGGCGGCGTGGCCGTTCAGGGCGTCCACGTCCTCCTGGGAGAGGACGCTGAGGTACTTCCGGTCGGAGCCCTTCTCGTGGAACATCACGTATCCGTCGGACTCGGCGTAGAGGGTGTCGTCGCTTCCGCGGCCGACGTTGAACCCGGGATGATACCTGGTGCCTCGCTGGCGAACCAGAATGCTGCCGGCCTTGACGAACTCTCCCCCGAATCGTTTGATACCTAGCCGTTTCGCTTCGCTATCGCGTCCGTTCTGAGTGGATCCCTGACTGGCTTTGGTGGACATGGGCTTGCCTCCCGCAGGTCCGCCGAACCCGGGCGAGGATCGACGGCGCGTTCCGTGAGATTACCGGTTCCGAACCATCTCGACGATTATACCAGAGGGCCGGGGGTTTCCCAGCCGAACTTGCCGCGTTCCCTCAGGAGGAGGGGGTCTCGATGTCGTTGATGCGAAGCCGGGTGAGGTCGTCGCGATGACCCAGTTTCCGGCGGCGTCCCTCGCGGCGTTTGTAGTTGAACACCACGATCTTATCGCCCCGGAAATGTTCGTCGACCGTGGCGGTCACGGTGGCCCCCTCGACACGGGGGGTGCCGATCAGGGTGTCGTCCTCGGTGCGCACCAGGCGCACGTCGTCGATTTCGAACGTCTCCCCTTCCTCGTGGTCCCGCCGAAAGACGGTGACCTCGGACCCGGGTTCGACGCGGTACTGATGGCTTCCAAGCGCAAAGACAGCGTACATAGCTGGACCTCCTCAGGTGAGCCCCCTAGCGTATATGGTGGGGGGAGTCAGTGTCAAAGGATCGGTGACGCCAACTCGGTGATCCGGAGTCCACGATGACTCGTCCGGCCCGCTGGATGCCGGTGGTTCTGGCGGCGATGCTTCCGATGCTTTTCGCCGGACCGGTTTCCGGCCAGACGTCCTACGACCTCTCCGAAACGACCCCGGACGAGCTGCCCGAAGGGGTGCCGGTCACGCTGCACGGGGCCGAGTCGATCCGCTGGCACCCCGAACGGCGCCTGCTCACCGCGCGGGGCAGCGTTCGGGTCACGTGGGGCCCCTACCGGATTCGAGCCGACCGGCTGCGGTTCTTCGAGGAGGAACGCCGGCTCGTGGCCGAGGGGAACCTGAGGGCCCGATCGCCGCAATTCGACCGGTTACGGGCCGATAAAGTGGAACTGATCCGTCCCTCCGACCGGATCCGTCTGAGGAACCTGGAGGGACGCATGCCCGTGGAGGACGGCTCGGACACCCCTCAGCCCTGGTACGTGAACGGGGCGCGCGTGGACGGAC
>CAZEBV010000196.1:0-3917 GCA_964510695.1 uncultured bacterium | reverse complement strand
AGGTAAAGTTGCTCAAAAACCGCCGGCAGCCGTCCCCTCCCCTGACAGCCCCCTGACCTACGGGGAAGAGTCTCCCCGATGCCAGCGCCAGGCGTCCTCCACCATCGTCTTCAGATCCCGCTCGGGCTCCCAGTCGAGAAGCCGCTTCGCTTTCTCGCTGCTCGCCACCAGACGGGCGGGATCGCCGGGTCGTCGGTCACCGACGTCCACGGGGATCTCCCGGCCGGTGACGTCCCGGGTCGTCTCGATGACCTCCCGGACGGTGCAGCCGGTCTCCGTGCCGAGGTTGATCCGTTCGCAGCCCAGCTCGTCGACGCGCTCAAGCGCCCGGACGTGAGCATCAGCCAGGTCCAGCACGTGAACGAAATCCCTCAGGCACGTCCCGTCCCGGGTGTCGTAGTCGTCGCCATACAGTTCGAACCCCGATTCCTCCTCGGTCAGGGATCCCAGCAGGGACGGAATCAGGTGCGTCTCGGGGTCGTGGTCCTCGCCCGTCGATTCACCCGCCCCGGCGGCGTTGAAGTAGCGCAGGCTCACCGACGCCGCATCCCCGCTCTGCCGCCGGTCCTCCAGGTACCACTCGACGCTTCGCTTGGTACGCCCGTAGGGGTTGATAGGGACTTTAGGGTGGGACTCGTCGATGGGCAGATACTCGGGTTCCCCGTAGACGGCGGCCGTCGAGGAAAAGATAAACCGATCCACCCCGGCCTCAATCCAGCGTTCGAACATCCTCACGGACCGCAGGACGTTCTGCTCCCAGTAGCGTGCCGGTTCACGGGTGGACTCCCCGACCAGCCCCAGGGCCGCGAAGTGCATCACGGCCTCCACCTCGTGCTGATCGGCCAGGGACTGGATGGTCGAGGGATCCGCCATGTCGGCCTCGTGGAACCGGGCCCCGTCGGGCACCGCGCGGCGATGTCCCGTGGAGAGATCGTCCACCACGGCCGCGTCGTATCCCCGCCGGATGAGCTCCTCAACCACCACCCCGCCAATGTACCCGGCGCCACCAACCACGACGATCATGAAGGCATCATCCCCTGGTTACCCGTCGAAAATTCCTGTTCTCGGGCCGTTTGGACTCCTCGAAGCCCACCCTCGGGACGTTACGATCAAGGATGTGCATAGTATCTTAACGGGATGATTGGCTTTCGTCCCGGCAGGTCGTTCGAACCAGGACACGGCGTCCGGAGGCCGATTCAGTGAAGCTTCTCGTCCCGGTCCTTCTGTTCTCCACGACCCTGGCCCTGTTTTTGGCCGGGCACCTGCTTCCCCGGCTTCGCGGCTCCGCGTCCACCCGGGATGAACCGCGTCCCCGGCTCGCCGCGTCTCTGATCCTCGCCGTGGGGGCGGTCACGTGGTTCGAAACTCCCTTCGGGGTCCAGCTGATTGCGGCCCTGCTCGTCCCGCCCGTGCTGGGATTGCTGTCAGCGTCCAACGAGCAAACTGAACCGACGAGCTCACCCCTGCGGACGAACCTCCGGTTCGCGACAGGGCCCTTCCTCGTGGTGCTGGCCCTCCTGGTCCTGGGCGCCCTCCTGGTGCGATTCCCCAACCTGGGCGGCTTCGGCGTTCGCCTGGACGAAACGCACCAGTACGAAGCCGCGGTGGGCTTCCTCGAAACCGGACGGTTCGTGCGCTGGGACTTCGTCGAGAGAATGGCCGGGGAGGCGTATCCGCGGGCCTGGATCCACACGTGGCTGGTGGCCCTGGCCATGAAATGGCTTGGGCCCTCACTGTGGGCGGGCCGCGTCGTTTCCCTGGCGATCGGGCTGCTCCTCTTCCTGCCCGTCTGGCAGCTCTGTCGGCTTCTGAATCTGAGCCGCGCCGAAACCATCCTGGTGTTCTTTTTGCTGACGGTCTCCCCGTTCTGCATCACGACCAGCCGCTGGCTGCGGTTCTACGGTCTATTCATGGCCGCGTTTCTGCTGATGAACAACGGGCTTCTGGGAACCCTGGAAGCCTCCAGGAGCAATCTCCTGCACGGAGCTCAGCTCGTCCTCGGCGGCTCTCTGAGCCTTCTGCTTCATCCCGTGCTGAGCGCCGTGGTCCTCCCCGCCCTCGGGGTGTTCCTCCTTCTGGAGGTCGGTTTCAACCGGGGTGGGGCCGGTCCCGGTCTGCCGCGCCCGGCGCTGCTGGCGGGGGGGGTGACCGTCCTGGTCCTCCTGGTCGTCACCGGGGTGGCCTACCGGGACGTACTGCTCGAGGAATTCCAATTCACCGGAACCCTCTACCCGATTTACGCCGTCTACCTGACCCAGGAGAACCTCGGTTACGTGACCGGCGGACTGTTCGTCGGTGCCGCGCTCGTCTTCTTCAACAAAAGCGCCGCCGAGCGGTTCCTCCTCTGTCTTCTCGTCGTGCCGACGCTGTTGATGGTTTTTCTCAGTGGACGCTTCCCGCAGGTCCGCTACCTGGGCTTTCTGATTCCGGTCGCGCTTCCCGTGCTGGTGGCCTCGGGCGGCCGGCTGGCCGCGGCGCTCGGGAAGGGACGCTCCACCCTGCTCACCGCCGCGGTGCTCGTGGTGCTGGTCCTGGTACCCACCCGCTCGCTGGGTGAACACCTCCGCTACATCTGGCGCGGGAACCCCGGCTTCGCGGCCTTTCCCGGGATGCACTCCCCCCGATACGACCGCACCCTCCACTGGCTCGAACCGCGCCTGACCGGCGAGGACCAAGTCGCCGTCTGCCACTCCTTCTCCCCCTTCATTGCCCGATGGCGACGTCGGGGGATCGACCTCCACGGCTCCCCCGCCAACCACAAGCTCACCCGGGGGATGCTACGGGGGTTCGAAGGGAAAGCCGACCGGGTCTGGGTCCTCCACGCCGCCAGCCTCCCCCACTGCCTGAGCGCAGACACAGCCTCATACGTTCGTCACCGATACCACAGGCTCAAGGACGTGCCTGACGAGCTTCACGTCAGAGTTTACGTGGGCCCCCGACCCGCGCCGGATCAACCCTGAGCCCCGAGAAGACTCCTCCATCGGCGGGCCCCGGGAGGCTCAAATCTTGTCTCCCGGCGACACGGTCCTTGATCCCGCCCTTACCACCTATGAGCGCCTGTGCCGAGAAAGTCGCTTGACGATCCGATGGAAGGTGGAACGGGGGCGTCGAGCGAACTTGGCGGCATGGTCCGCCACCAGCTCCAGGCCGCCCGAAAGCACGACCCCGATCAGCTGGCTCATCCCCCGGATCGAACGACTTCCGGACGTGGAAAGCCCCGGATAATGTCGATCGAGCAGCTCCCGGTCGACCAGGCTCGAAACGGCGTCGATCATGGACGGCGTCAGACGCTGTTCGTAAAGGCCGACCCTGGAATCGTCGGGCCCGATCGTCTCCCCGGATAGATCGTGAGGGGCTTCCGCCGGGTTGACCCGGGGGACCCGAAGGTACTCCTCCTCGAAATCGAGGTCCACGAAGTCGAAGACCTCCCGAAGAGTCCGTTCCGGGGAGCCCACGATGTCCTCGTAGCGCACGATTCGGAAGCGGTCCGGGTACTCCTCGGACAGGCGACGTGCTCGGGCGACACCCCGGTTCCAGCCGATCACCCCCCGCAGGATTCGCTGAGGTTCACCCCGCTCCACCATGGACCCCACAACGTCGAAAGGATTGCGCAGCGGGAACAGAATCCTCGCCTCGGGCATAAGTTCAAGGATCTCCTCACCGTGGAACACGCACGAGGTGGAGAACTGCACCCAGCGGGTCTTCCCTCCAAACTCCTCGCACAGGTGACGCATGCCGCGCCGATAGAGAGCCGCCCGGGAGGGACGATCCCGACGGAACGTTTCCCGAAGCCGATCACGAAGCCGATCCCGGACCTCCTCGCTCAGGGGAGGCTGGGAGCCCCGTCGGATTATTTCCGCCAGACGATCCACTTCTTGCTCGTCCTTCGGAGGATCGTCCAGGCCGGTCAGCTCGAA
>CAZEBV010000195.1:0-3938 GCA_964510695.1 uncultured bacterium | reverse complement strand
CGTGCGCGGATCGCCTCGATGGCCTCCCGGTCGCCGACCACGGTGCCCTCGCGCACGACGTCCTCGAGGAGCGGTTCGATGGACTCGAGGTCGGCCCGCCGGACCCGTCGGCTCGTGCTGGCCTCCGTCGGGTGGCGAAGGACGATTTCCTCCTGCTCACGGGGGTCCTCGTGGTCCAGGCTCAGCAGGTCCGCCGTGGCCCGTCCCCGGTCGTCGTAGAGGCGCCAGGCCCGCTTCCGGCCGGGGTTGGGGACTTTGGCGGGACTTTCGGAGACCTTGACCGCCGGGCGCCACGCCCCCTCGTCCCGGAGTCCCACCAGCTTGTAGACCCCCCCGAGGGCCGCGTCGCCGCGGGAGGTGATGAGGCGGGTGCCGACCCCGTAGAGAAGCCGATCGATGACCGCGTCCGGGTCGAGGCCGTATTCCGGGGCTTCCTCCTCGATCTGGTTCGTGATCTGGTTGAGGACGAACTCGTCGAGCTTGTTGGACAGCACGATACTGACGTCGTGGAACCCGGCGTCGTTGAGCATCCGTGCCGCCCGCACGCTGAGGTGAGCTAGGTCCCCGGAGTCCAGCCGAATGCCCACCGGCTGGTGGCCCCGCTCACGCAGTTCCTCGAACACCGTGATGGCGTTGGGAACCCCGCTTTCGAGCGTGTCGACGGTGTCCACCAGAAGCAGGCAGTTGTCGGGGTAGACGTCGGCGTAGGCGCGGAAGGCGTCCAGTTCACTGTGGCCCTGCGCCATGAACGCCTGGACCATGCTGTGGGCGTGGGTTCCCTTGGGCGGGTACCCCAGCACGCAGGAAATCCCGGTGTTGGAGGTGAATTCGCACCCCCCGATCAGCGCGGCCCGGGCGCCGGCGTTGGCCCCCCGGTCGTGGGCCCGGCGCATCCCGAACTCCAGGACGGGACGTTCACGACCGCTCTGGCGGATCCGGGCGGCTTTCGTGGCGATCAGCACCTGGTAGTTGAGCTGGTTGAGAAGCGGGGATTCCAGGATCTGGGCGAGGGCCAGGGGGCCCCGTACCACCGTCATCGGGACGTTCGGGTGGACGATCCGCCCCTCGGGGATGGCCTCAATGCTCAACCCTTCGAAGTTCCCGTGGTCCCGGAGCCAGCCCAGGAAGTCGTCATCGAAGAGCTGTTTGCCCTCGCGACCCGTCTGGACGCGGAGGTATTCGATGTCCCGATCCGTGAACCGGGCCTCCTCGACCCAGTCCAGCAGCCAGTCCATGCCCGCGTTGACGCAGTAGCCGGCGGGATGTCCGTCGTATTCGGGGTAGGAACGAAAGAAATGGTCGAACTGGGCCGGGGTCTCGTGCATGTCCATCCGGTAATACAGCTGGGCCATGGTGAGCTGATAGAGGTCGGTGTAGAGAATCCCCTCGGCGGTACGCTGTTCCTCGGGGGTCATGGGTCCTCCCGGTTGGACGGTGGTGGACGCGATTGAACCCATCGTACAGACAATACAGGATACGCGGCGGGTGACACGATGGGTTTGATCGGGGTCAAAGCCCGTGGATGGGCCGGCCCCGAAGGGTCAACGAGCCCGCCCGGAGCGTGTACAATATACCCGAAAATCGACGGACGGACGACTCCATCCCCCCGTCGAGGAGCCCCTCTCGCCATGGTGGACGAGACCGTGAAGTTCGAGCCGGCCGGGACCAACTGTTACCGGGTGACCGGGCGGGAGGGGACCCGGCTCGATCCGCTTCTTTTCGTGGACGACGTGCTGCTGGCGGAAATTCGTGACTCCGGGGATCAGTCGGTCAAGCAGCTTCTGGACGCGGCCTCGCTTCCCGGGGTGGTCTTCGTGGCCGGCATGCCGGACGTACACCAGGGGTACGGGGTGCCGGTCGGATGCGTGATGGGCATGGACGCCGAGGACGGGCTGGTCTCGGCCGGGGCGGTGGGGATGGACATCAACTGCGGGGTGAGGCTTCTGGCCAGCAACATACCCGTTGAGGAACTCACCCGGGACGAGATGAAACAGCTCGGGCGAACCGTGCTCAAGCGAATTCCCGTGGGCATTGGCACGACGGGCCCGCACCGTGAGGCCTTAAAACCGCACCTCGAGGACGTTCTCCTGCGGGGCGTCGAGGCGCTGGTCGAACAGGGGTACGCGCGGGAGGAGGATCTACCGTACATTCAGGACGGGGGCTGCTACCCGAACGCCCGGCTGGAGCCGATCCCCGATCGGGCCCGGGAACGTCTCGGGCAGCTTTCGACCCTCGGGGGTGGAAACCATTTCCTTGAGCTCGTGGAGGTGGATCGGGTTCACGATCCCGACGCCGCCGGGGCCTTCGGACTGAGGGAGAACACGCTTGGTTTCCTCATTCACACCGGAAGCCGGGGCTTCGGACATCAGATCTGCGTGGACTATTCGGACCGCATGATGGATCGGGCCGGCGACTTCGGTCTGTCCTTCCCGACCGCCGAACTGGCGTCGGCCCCGATCGACTCCGAGGTGGGCCGGGATTACCTGGGGGCCATGGCCTGCGCCGCCAACATCGCCTACGCGAACCGGCAGATGATGACCTACGACGTGCGGGACGTGTTCGATTCCTTTTTCAGCGGCCGTTCGGTGCCGCCGCGGCTTTCCGTCGTGTACGACATCACGCATAATCTCGCCCGATTCGAGACGATCGGGAACCGGGAACTTCTCATGCATCGGAAGGGAGCCGTTCGGGCCCTGCCCGGCGATCACCCGGACACGCCCGAGGCCTACCGATCAACGGGTCATCCCGTGATCGTGCCCGGCAACATGGGCATCGGATCCTACGTGCTCCGGGCCGGGCCCGAGGTCGAACGGACCGGTTACTCCGTCAACCACGGCGCGGGGCGGCGAATGTCCCGCACGGCCGCCCGGGAGCAGATCAGCGAGGCGATGATGCAGGAGGCCCTGGGGGACGTGCAGCTGCTCGGGGCGGCCCGGTCGCGGATCCGGGACGAGGCCCCTCAGGCCTACAAGAACGTCCACGACGTCGTCGGGGTGCTACTGGACGCCGGGATCGCGGAGGCGGTTGCTCACCTTCAGCCCCTGGTGGCCATGAAAGGGGACTAGCGGTTATTGACCGGTTTCCTCCTGCCAGGTGGTGCGATCGTAGATTCGTTCGAGCTCGGCGCCTTTCTGACGGATGGCCACGGCCGTGTTGAACAAAAAGGCCGCCACCAGAACGGTGCCCACGATCCATGAGGCCGTCACGAGGTTTTCGAGTCGGCCGGTCCAGCCCCCCGCGAGATCCAGGATCACCACCGCGCTGAACGTCACGATCACCGGCAGCAGATGGCGGACGAGGGCGGCGATGCTGGTGCCCTCGTGAACCCGGACCGATCGGATTCCGTAGACGACCGCCCATAGACCGGCCATGATCCATCCGGCGGTTTCCACGGCGAGGAGCCACCCCGTGCGATCACTCAGAAACCCCGTCCACCAGCTCACCACGAACACGACGATGACGAGGTAATCCAGCCATCGCGGGGAAAAACGACGGTCGGCCTCCTCCCGGTCCCCCATGTAGTGGATGGCACGGACGCCCAGGGCCAGAAACAGGAAGAAGAAGAGGGCGGCCCCCCGGGTCATCGCCGGCAGCCAGCTCGTGCCGTACAGGGCATCCAGGGCCCCGAAGAGACCGTACAGTCCACCGGCCAGGACCCCGATTCCGAGGTACCACCAGCCGTGGCGGTACACCTCCGACAGCATGCGCCGGACGTAAAGCGTGAGGTAAACAAGAAGGATCAGGGCCGCGATCAGCATGGTCAGGTCGGCCAGGGTACGAGTGAACAAAAGCGGGGTCACGGGACGTCGGCCTCCGTTTCGCGGCACCAGGGTAGGGTGACCGGTTTCATTGTCGTCGTTTCACCCAGCATTTCAACGCTGGATGGGCGTACGCTGATTCCGGTTTCGTCCGGGAAACCCTCTGGCCGGGGGGACGAC
>CAZEBV010000194.1:0-3954 GCA_964510695.1 uncultured bacterium | reverse complement strand
ACATCCTGCTCCAGCGAACGGAAACCCAGAAGTGGCTCAAACAGATGCGCTACGAGCTGCCCCAGGGCCGCAAGATCTACAACCTGATCTACAACAGTTTTCTTTACCGCATGGAGGCGGCGATGCGGCGGGATGAGATCCGGGACGAGTACCTTGCCCAGCTGGACGAGGAGTTCCGGGAGATCCGGGATTACCTCCCCGAGGAAGTCGACAGCATCCTGGACATCGGCTGCGGTGTCGGGGGCATCGACGTCTTCTTCGGGAGCCACTTCGACCCCGGGGAGCCCGATTTCTACCTCTGTGACAAGACCGCAGTCTCCTCGTACGTCTACTACCAGTTCAACCAGGAGACCGCCTACTACAACTCCCTCGATGTCGCACGCAGAATGCTGGAGTCCAACGGGGTCGACCCGGAACGGATTCACACCCTGGACGCCGACGAAACGGACCTCTCCGGCCTCGAGGACGTGGACCTCTGCGTTTCGTTTCTCTCGTGGGCGTTTCACTACCCCGCCGAGACGTACCTCGACGAGGTCGTCGAATGCCTCGATCCCTCCGGGACGCTCATCCTCGACTTCCGACAGGGGACCGATGGTTTCGAGCTGTGCCGTGATCGGTTTCACGACCATCAGGTCATCGACGACAACGAGGAGTACCGGAGGGTGGCCCTGACGGAACCGATCAAGGAACCCAGACCCGAACCCGCGGAGGTGGCGTGACGCCCCTCCGGTTTTAGTTCCTCAGGTGCCGGATCACCCGTTCGAGCTGGGAGACCCGGGTCGGCCCGGCCATCAGACGGTCTTCCAGACGAAGCGTGGGGGTGCTGTGAACGCCGATCCCGCGGGCGACTTCCCCCTCCCGCTTCACGCGGGCCAGCTGCTTTCGTCCTTTAACGCAGCGTCGGAACTCGTCCGTTTCGTGGACCCCGGCCCGGCGGCCGATCCGGATCAGCTCACCCTCGCTCAGTCGGTCCCGATTCAGGGCGGCCAGAACCGTGAAGCGCCAGAACACCCCCTGTCGGGCGGCACACTCGGCCGCGTTCGCGGCCGCGACCCCACGGGGATGCAGGTTGTCCATCGGGCGGTGTCGGACCCGGTAAAACAGCGTGTCCGACCGAACGAATCGGCGCGCCAGCACCGGTAGAACGGTTTTCAGGTGGCGGGCGCTGTAGGGATCCGTAAGGTCCAGGTAAGCCACCATGGTGAGCGGCGCCCGGCGGTTCCCGAGTCCCTTGCTGTCGGAGTGACGGCGCAGGGTATCCAGGAGCCGCATCCACTCCCGGGCGGTGCGTCCCGTCCGGGTACCCGGGGATTCCGGGGCAGGCTCCGCGGACGTCCCCCCGGGGTCTCCCTCGCGGAGGCCGCCCACCGCCGGCGCGGACGCGGCGGGCAGGGATCGATCCACCGTCCCCCGGCTTTCCGTCAGCATGAGATCCCGTCTCGGGGCTCCCTCGACGGACCCCGCCAGGCCCTCCGGGCTGCCGGACGCCCGACCGACGGCGGCCGCGAGCGGGCTCGAAGTCATCCGGCCGGCGAACCGGCGGACCGGGCGTGTGGCCCCGTCGAGGCGATCCAGGACGGTCCGGGTCGTCAGGGACGTTCGTTGCAGAACGATTGCTCCCAGCAGCCCCGACAGGGCCACGGCCACAACGAACAGTATCCCGACGAGGATGCTCAGACCGGCTCCCTCGTTCGTCCGGGTGGAGGACATGCTGAAAACCACCGGCTCCCGCTGATGGGATCAACCAGCGACCCGCCCCTGCGTGGTCGGACGAGCCGTGCGGTTCCGCCCCGATCGGGCGGACGTAAAACCCGGGAAGCTTAGCGACGGGGGACCGTCCAATCAAGGGTTCTGCCCCCTCCCCGAGCTGTGGTAGGCTTGCGGTCCCTTTAGCCCGGTTCGAGCGGTCGGGGTCCCCCCCGATCCATTTCGAGGGGCCGGGACTCACCGGCCCGGGAGGCCCTCTTTTCGACATGTCCAAGGCCCCGTCGATTCCTCGCGTGCCCTACCACCGATACCTGATGGACCACCACGGTGAGGACGCCGCCCGGGTGGCTCTGATTCACCGGGATCGCCGAATCACCTACGGGACCCTGTTCGAGCGGTCCCGGCGGCTGGCGTCCGCCTTCCAGGAGGTGGGTCTGGAGGCCGGCGATCGGGTTGCTGTCGCCATGCGCACTCGCCCGGCCTGGGCGACGGTCCTTCTCGCCTGCTCCCTCACGGGAACGATCATGACCCCGGTGAACCCCTCTCTGTCAGCACGGGGGCTCCACCATCAGCTCGAGGAAACCGGGGCCCGGGCCGCCCTCTTCGACGACTCGAGCCGGGGGAGGATTCACGAAGTGCGCGGGGATCTCGACGCGCTGGAGTGGCTGATCGCCCGACGCACCAAGCGGGACCGGGAGCTTGATCTCGAGGACCTTATCGAGGCCGCGAACCCCGGGGGGGTGACCCCTCCCTCCCTCGACCCGGAGGAGGACCTTCTGGCCCTCCCGTTCTCCTCGGGCACCACGGGGTCCCCGAAGGGGGTTATGCTCACCCACACCAACCTGCTGGCGAGCCAGCTTCAGTACGTGCGCTCGGGACGGGTGGAACGGACGGACGTCTCCCTGCTTTTTTTGCCCGTGGCGCACTCGTACGGGCTGCTTCTCCTGGGGGGTGGTCTGGTGGCCGGAGCCACGGTGGTCACCATGGAGGCATTCAGGGCCCGGCGGGCCCTGGCGGCGGTCGAGCGTCACGACGTGACGCTCTTCTACGCGATCCCGTCCGTGGTCAGGCTGCTGGCGGAGCATCCCGACCTCGACCGCTACGACTTCTCCTCGGTGCGCTACGTGAACTCCGGCGGGGCCCCTCTCCCCCGTCCTCCCGCCAAGCGGCTCGAGTCGCGCACGGAAACCCCCGTCGTCGGAGGCTACGGGCTCACGGAGGCCCCCATCTCGGGTTCACGGGTCCCCGGGGAGGAACGTCGGATCGTGGACCTCGAATCCGGGTCGACCGAACTCCCCAGCGGCGAGGTGGGGGAGATCGTGATCCGGGGTCCCCACGTGATGAAAGGCTACTGGCGTGATCCCGAACGGACTCGAAAAGTTCTCCGGGACGGCTGGCTGTACACCGGGGACATCGGCTACCTGGACGAGGACGGAGGGCTGCACATCCTGGACCGCAAGAAAGACATGATCAAACATAAGGGCCACGCGGTGGCCCCGGCCGAGCTGGAGAACGTTCTCCTGGAACACCCGGCCGTGGAGGACTGTGCGGTGGTGGGACGACCGGACGATCGGACCGGCGAACACCCCGTCGCCTTCGTGGTCCCCTCGGAGGAAGGGGTTCGCCCGGACCCTCTCCTCGAGCATGTCTCCGAACGGGTGGCAGACTACAAACGGGTCCGAGAAATCATCCTGACCGACGCCCTTCCCCGCAACGACTTCGGCAAGGTTCTGAAGGAAGAACTCCGGGACCGACTCGAGGGGCCGCCGGTGTCCTGAGCCGGATCCCGCCGGCGTCCGTCATCCATCCTCCCCGGAATCACCGGGGTACAGGAAGTTCCGTCGATAGAGGTAGAGACCGCCGATGACCAGCCCGAAGACGAGCCCTGCCACGACCGCCATCACGCCCGCCGAGACGACGGAAATCCCGGGGGACAGGATCCCGATCCCCGTACCCGGGGGCTCGGTTGCAATTCCGCCCAGGGCCTTTATCGGTCGTCCGACGAGTCCCGCGAACAGCAGCGCAGCGAACAGTCGCTGAAACCGAATGAGCTTATACCTCCCGCGCGTAACGAACGACTAAAATCGACGATCGACCGCGTCCGGGTCCGGCCAGGCCGGCCGACGGATGCCTGCTACTTTAGCATCCCTGACGTCCCTGGCGACAGAACCGTCGTCAGTGGGAAGACCGGCGGGCGTGTTATTCTCATTGACCCGCCGGACGCGGGGGCTGGAATATTTCGTACTA
>CAZEBV010000193.1:2842-4059 GCA_964510695.1 uncultured bacterium | reverse complement strand
AGTCCGTCGACCCCCCCCCGATCCGACTCGATCCCCTCGGGATCCCGGACCGAACGGCCCATCATCTGGTACCCGCCGCACAGACCCAGGACCGCGGTGCCCTCCCCCCGGAGCCCCTCGAGGTGGTCCGCCAGTCCGGTCCGACCCAGCCAGGCCAGGTCCGCCAGGGTGTTCTTGGTGCCCGGCAGAACCACGAGGTCCGGGGGCGGTCCCTCCGGCGGCCGTTCGACGACCCGCATGGACACGTCGGGGCGGGCGGCCAGGGGTTCCAGGTCCGTGAAATTCGAGACGTGCGGAAACCCGACCACCTGCACCCGGAGGGCGTCAGGACGCCGGGCGTCGACCCGAAGACGGTCGAGCTGCATGGAATCCTCGGCCGGCAGACCAAGGTCACCCCGGTGGGGGATCACGCCCAGGACCGGACGACCGGTTCGATCCTCGAGGTCCCGGATGGCGCCGTCGAGCAGGTCCCGGCTGCCCCGGAACTTGTTGATGACGAACCCCACGATGCGCTCCCGGTATTCGGGGGGGAGCAGCTCGAGGGTGCCGGTGAGCCACGCGAAGACCCCGCCCGCGCTGATGTCCCCGACCAGAATCGCCGGGGCGTTCACCGCCCGGGCCAGGGGAAGGTTGACGAGATCGTGCGGCAGGAGGTTCGGCTCCGCTGGGCTGCCGGCCCCCTCCATCAGCACCAGGTCGTACTCCGACTCGAGACGGGCGAAGGAGTCCATCACGCGGTGCCGGTGAGTGTCGTGTTCGCGCCGGTACTCGGTCCAGTCCACGCGGCCCGCCGGTTCCCCGTGCACGAGCAGCTCCGAGGACTCCTCCCCGGTTGGTTTCAGCAGAAGCGGGTTGAAGTCCACCGACGGAGCCACCCCGCACGCCCGGGCCTGATACGCCTGCGAGGCGGCGATCTCCCCGCCTTCGGCGGCGACCCGACTGTTGTTGGACATGTTCTGAGCCTTGAAGGGGACAACCCGCCGGCCCTCCCGGTGGTAGAGTCGTCCCAGCCCGGCGGTAATCACCGATTTTCCCACACCGGATCCGGTCCCCAGAACCATCAGCCGATCGGCACTCACGGGCTCGAGCTCACCCCGGACCCGTCCACCCGACCCCGCGCCAGGGTTCGCCCCTCCAGGCTGACCACGGTCACGGTGAAGCCCCCCCGGCTCGGGGAGGGTCCCTCCCGTTCCCGGAGCACCCGCACGGCCCGGTGC
>CAZEBV010000193.1:0-2832 GCA_964510695.1 uncultured bacterium | reverse complement strand
CCGGTGCATCCACCGCTGCATGAGCCGTTCCTTCTCCCGGTGCTCCAGGCCGGAGAGCGCCTGGTTGACCGAACGGGGCCGCGGCACGTCCTCCCGCTCCCCCACGAGGTCGAGGATCTCCCGGTGGACCCGGTCCATGTCGGTGCTGACGTCGTCCGAGTGGAGCCTACAGTGACCCTGTGCGAGCTTGCTGAACTTGCCGGGCATCATGTAAAGGTGGAGGCCTTCGACGGGATTCTTCCCCAGGTGATCGAGGGCGTCGGGGAGGAAGGTCCCGAACTGGACGAACGCCGTCTCGGGCAGGTCGTGGTCCCGCATCGCGTAGGTCTCGGTCCGTCCCCCGGTCGTCAAAACAAGGGTGGAGTGGCCGTTGGCACGGGCCACGTCGATCCCCTGCTCGATCGAGGCCACGTAGGAGGCGTTGGAGTACGGCACGACGATGCCGGTGGTTCCGAGAATACTGAGACCGTCCTCGATGCCCAGTCGGGGGTTGAGCGTGCGTTCGGCAAGCTGTTCCCCGTCCAGGACCCCGACCTCCACCACCGCCCCCCCGTCCCCCAGCAGGGTCCGGACCTGTTCGCGAATCATCCGTCGGGGAACCGGGTTGATGGCCGGTTCCCCGGGCTCCACGGGGAGGCCGGGGAGGGTGACCGTACCCACACCCCGCCCGGCCCGGAAATCCACGTCCGATTCGGAGCGGACCCGAACCCGCGCCCAGACCGTCGCCCCGTCGGTGACGTCCGGGTCGTCCCCTGCGTCCTTCACGGTGGCGTAGCGGGCGGCGTCCCGGTCCTCCGCGACCCGCTCCACCTCGAACCGGGCGGTCTGGCCCGCGGGCAGCCGCAGGCTCACCGAACCGGGCCGACGATCCCGGACCACGTCCAGCAGGGCCGCCCGGGTCACCGCCGCGGCGCAGGCTCCGGTGGTGTAGCCGGTGCGAAGGTCATCGCCGTCACGAGGTGACAGGGGAACTCACCCACTCCATCAGCGAATCGACATCCTGGAAACATCGACGGTAATCCACGTCGGGGCGCTCCACGAGCAGCAGGGAGATCCCCTCCCGTCGGGCGGCCTCCCATTTCTGGGGCACCCCGCCGTCGGGTCCGGAATCCTTGGAGACGATCGCCTCGAGGTCGTGCGTCGTGATCAGCGCCCGGTTGATCGTCGTGGAGACCGGGGGCCACAGGCCAATGACCCGCTCCCGGGCCACCCCGCTTTCCCGGGCCCGACGCACGCTGTCCGGACGGGGAATCACCCGGGCGTACACCGTCCCGTCGGGATGAGCCTCCGTGAACCGGGTGAGCCGGTTCACACCGATCGTCAGCAGCACCCGGTCGAAACGCGAGCAGGCCCGCACGGCCGCGTCCCAGCCGTCGAGGCGCCGCAGGCCCCGGGCTTCCTCCGGCAGATCGGAGGGGCGGTCAAGGTAGGCGTAGGGGATCGTCCTCTCCCGGGCCACCGACATGGCGTACCGGGAGATCGTCTCGGCGAAGGGGTGGGTCACGTCCACGATCCGGTCGGGGTCCAGGCGGACCACCAGTTCGTCGAGGGCGTCCCGATCGCGCTTCCCCACGTGAAGCCGCTCGGGGTCGAGGTGAGGATACAGCCGCCGGGAGGACGGGCGGGTCACCGACACCCGAACCGGGTGACCCCGCTGGTGAAGCCGACGCACGACCTCCCCGCTTCGGGCGGTCCCTCCCAGCACGAGAATCACGGTCGATTCCACGGAGGAGACGCGGGGCCCGGACCCGGTTCATCCGTCCCGGGCGTCAGGAGACGGTCGAGGCACGTCGAAGCGGCTGGACGGAGGGACAACGCAGACCTCCTCGGGTCCGGGTTCCCGCTGCGGGAACCAGACGCCGCGGGCAGGTCTCCTGGCTTGCGGCCGATCGCGGCACCGCCGCCTTCCCGGTCCCGGGGGGGAACAGTGGCTCGATGGCGGTGTTTGAGGGCCGCACACAGTGGCGGGACCGCTCCGGAATCACACCGGGATTCCCTGTTCGGCCCGAAGGCCGTCCGACCCGCGGCAGGGATGGGGTCCACCTACGGCGACAGTAGCTCCCCGGGCGGGGTCTGTCAACGCGGTGCAGTGGAATCCGAGCGGGTCGGGGACGCCGTCCCCTCGGGGGTCAGCCCTCCCGGGGGCTCAGCCCTCCTCGGGATCGAACTCCAGGGCGGCGGCGTTGATGCAGTAGCGTTTGCCGGTGGGATCCGGGCCGTCGTCGAACACGTGGCCGAGGTGCCCGCCGCAGCGGCCGCAAAGCACCTCGGTGCGGGTCCTGAACAGGCTGTTGTCCGGACGGGTATGAACGTTCTCCGCCTCGATCGGGCTCCAGAAACTGGGCCAGCCGGTGCCGGACTCGAATTTGGTCTCGGAGGAAAACAGCGGCTGACCGCACCCGGCGCAGCGGTAGCTCCCGGGTTCCTTGAGATCGTGGTACTCGCCGGAGAAGGCCCGCTCGGTCCCCCCCTCCCGGAGCACGTGGTACTGCTGCTCCGTGAGGATCGATCGCCATTCCTCCTCGGTTCTGGAGACGGGAAACGTCGTTTCGTCCACGGGGACATCCCTCCGGCGGCGGGGTTGGGTCCGTCCGACCCTCCTTCAGGGTAGCATCCGGAACGGCGAGTCCGGGCCCGAACTACTCCTCCTCCATCTCCTCGATCCCGTACGCCTCGACCGCGGGTGCCTCCTCCTCGGGGACGGGGGACGGAGTGTCCCGGCGCTCGAGGGCGTCGTCAACGATCGATCCGAGCTCCTTCCGCTTCCGGCGCTGATGCTCGGGCTCCTCGGCGTGGAACTCGGGCATGACCTCCTCGGCGAACAGCTCCAGG
>CAZEBV010000192.1:0-4093 GCA_964510695.1 uncultured bacterium | reverse complement strand
GCCCCCCTCCCGGGACGAGGAGGCGACCACCGGGAACGTTCTATACACCTCGGGCACCACGGGGCAGCCCAAGGGCACCGTCCGGGAGTTCGGGGGGGACGACGGCATGTCCAGCATGCTGGCCGTGATTCATCGCCTCAACCTGCGGGCCGGCGACCGGGGGATGATCGTCTCCCCCCTCTACCACGGCTGGGGGCAGGCCTCGGCTTTCTTCCACACCTTCCTCGGGGCCACCCTCTACCTTCGCCCGAAGTTCGACGCCGAGGACACCCTCGAGGCGCTGGCCCGCTGGAACATCAACAGTGTGTTCCTGGTGCCCATCATGGTCCGACGGCTCCTCAACCTGCCGGACGAACTTCACGAGCGCCGCCTCCCCCGGGCCCGTCGGACCCTGGCCGTCTCCGGGGCTCCCTTTCCCCAGCCGCTCAAACAGCGGGCGGTGGAGCGGTTCGGTCCCGACGTTCTGCACGAGGTTTACGCCGCCACTGAACTGGGCGTGATCACGCACATCACGGGGCACGAGATGCTGCAGGTCCCCGGAAGCAGCGGGCGGGCGCTGCCGGGGCTGGACCTGATGATCGCGGACGAGAACGATCAGCCCCTTCCCGCCGGGGAGGTTGGCTCGATTTACGTCAGCCACGAGGGAACCATGAGCGGTTACCTTCGTGACGAGGAGGCGACCCGCGGCATCCAGCGCGGGAACTGGATGACCCTCGACGACCTGGGCTACCTGGACGAGGACGGGTACCTGCACGTCACCGGGCGAGCCCGGGACATGGTTATCACGGGCGGTGTCAACGTTTACCCCGTGGAGATCGAGGAAGTCCTCGAGGAGCACCCGTCGGTCAACAAGACGGCGGTGTTCGGCGTGCCCGACGAGGAGTGGGGGGAACGACTGGTCGCCGCGGTGGTGCCGGCCGACGACAGCACCTGTGAACCGGAGGAACTGGAGGAGTTCGCCCGCGATCACCTGCACTCCGCCAAGGTGCCCAAGGAGTGGCACCGCGTGGAGGAACTCCCCAGCACCTCCACCGGCAAAGTCCTCAAACGAAAGCTCGAGGAACAGTTCGCCCCCCCGGATTCGGAGGGAACAGCCGACGGAGCGTCCTCCTGACCCCGGCTCCGCTCAGAACTGGTAGGTAACCTGCGTGATCAGTCGATCGGCGTCCCCGGTGGCTCCGAACTTCGTCGCCCGGGTTCCCCGATCCGTGTCCTCCAGTACGAACACCCCCGTGAGGTTCAGCTTCCAGGCCGTGGAGGGGCTGACCGTGAACCCCGGAAGCAGGATCGCGTTCCCCCCGTACGAAAGATCCACGGCGGCCCGAACCCGGGGGGCCAGCCAGCCGTTCCAGTAGTTCCAGCTCGCGCTGGCGACCATTTCCAGGGTGTGCTCCTTCACGTCCCCTTTAAGGGTGCTCGTGATCTTCTCGTCAGGTTCGAAGTCGTCGATCATGAAATCGAAGAACTCCACCACCACCAGCCCCGGCCGGTCCGACCCCAGCAGCCATTCGGCGAAGTAGGCGGTTCGGTCGAAGCCCAGCATGATGCGGTACTCGTCCTTGCTGATCTGGTCGGTGAACAGGGTGGTTTGGTCGCTCAGGTCGTTGAGGGTCTGCAGGGTCGGATCCTCGGGTTTACGGTTGAAGAGGCGGTCCTTCAGGTAGGCGAGCTCGCCGCGAACCACGGTGTTGAAGGTGGGGCTGTAGTAGTTGAAACTGCCCCCGAACACGTCGATGATCGGCAGGACGTTCTCGTAGCGCCGCCCGCTCTCCAGGCAGCCCACCGAGCCGTTGAGGCTTCCGTCGTCGGCCTGGTCGAACCCGTTCTCCAGCAGGTCCCCGCTCAGGCCCGGTGACAGCGGATCGCACCGGGGATCGCCGGTGTCGATGACGGTGGAGCGGTACGGGTCCAGAACGTGGTGCGACACGGTGCTCTTCTGATGGGTGTGAAGGTAGGCCAGCGAATACTCCACGGCGTTGCCCAGGCCCAGCCCCTGCCAGCGCAGCCCGAACTTCTCGTCGTTCACGTCCGCCCCGTCGTTGTGAGGGTTCGTGGGCCGGGTGATCCGAAGGAACACATCGGATCCGAGGTCGGGTAAAAACAGCGGCTCCGTGGTGTCCAGCCCCCGAATCCCGTTGGCGGTGTTGCGGCCGCCCCCCTGGTCACTGCTGTTTTCAAGGTCGTGCAGCTCGTCCCAGCCGGGCTGGTAGAAGACCTCAAGGGTGGCCGAGCGGGCCGGAAACCGGTAGAACATCCGGGCCATGGTCGTCGATTTTCGGCGCTCCTCCTCGTCCGAGGCGAACGGCAGCCAGGAACCGTCGAACCCCTGCACCAGATCCAGGGCCCGTTCCAGGCTGCCCTTGCCCCAGGCCACCAGCTGCTTGCCGGTCCGAAGCTGCAGGTTGCGGGTCACGTTGAGGTCCAGGTAAAGCTCCCGGACCTCCAGGTCGTTCTCCCCGACGAACGTCTCGTAGAACTCGGGTGAGCGGGCCCCGTTGCGAGGGATCACCCCGGCGGCTCCCCCCTCGGAAACCGGCGTCAGTTCGTCGGGGTCCTGAAGGCTGGCGAGGTAATTGGTCTCGTACTCTCGGGCCGCACGAAGTCGTGAGTGAAACTCGAGCCACTCGGTGGGCCGCAGATCCGACCGCAGGAGGAACTGAGTGCGGACCATGGAGAGGGCGTACCGGTCGTCGTCCAGCGTTTCGGGCACGTCCTGGAGGTTCACGCCGACGTACTGCCGCGTGTACCCCTGGTTGGCCAGGGCGGATTCGTCGAACAGGGCCGACCCCCGGGCTGTCCCCGTACCCACGAGGAGGGTCAGGAACATCACGATCAAAAGGTGGCGGAGGACCAGCGGACGCCCCATGTCTCCTCCCGCTCTCCCGGCGTCACTCCCGCGAGGGATGTCGTTCGACGTTAACCTCGCGCATCATCACCGTCCCAGGGGGGGAGCGTCAAGCCCCTTGTTCAGTCCCCGTGATGGGCGTTCCGCAGCGGCCCCGGTGGCGTTTCGCCTCGACGGCCCCCTATGGTTCGCCGCAGTCCATGATCAGCCTCACCGCCCCGGGGCGACAGGTCACCGCACGCAGGGGAAACCATTCCGCGGGTGTGAACCCTCCCACCGTCCGGTTCAGGTACGGTGCGAACGGGGAATCCTCGACGACGACCTCGAGGGTCTCCCCCTCGCTGCGAAGGAAGGGAACCCATCCTGCCAGTCGATCGAGGGGGTCGCCCACCGCCCCCAGCATCAGGTCCGTGAAAAAAGAGCCCCCTTCAACCTCCGTCTCACCACGCCGGCGGAACCGGAGCTGGACCGGGTCCGACGTCAGGTTGATCGCCTCCACCTCGAGCGAAACGCGGACCCGGGCCGACAGGAACTTTTGGACCTCGACCACCAGGGAGAAAAACCCCTCGTGCAGTTCGACCGACGCGGCTTCGACGTCCGATCGAGTTTGAACCGCCCGGTTCAGAACGTGGTTCAGGGTGCCCTCGGTAATCTCGACGTGTCCGCCGCTCACGAAACTACACCCCGGTCGGGGGAGCCCTGCGGCCGACCGCGACCAACCCCGGCGACCCTTCGGTCGATCCGCAAACGGCGTCCCCTGCTCCCGGCGCCCGACGGCACGTTGAACGTCCCCGCCACCATGATCAGGTCCCCTCCACAACATTCGGCACGACCTGATCGACGAGTCCATCCAGAAGACCATACAGGTACCCGTGGAGCCGGCCCGCTCGACGGGCTCCCTCGCGGATCCTCCGCGGGGATTGCACCCGTTCACCGTCCTCCGGAAGATCCCCGCCCGGCACGTTGTACAGCAGACGCTCGACGTCGGAGGGTCCCATCTCGAGGTGAAACTGGAGGCCCACGAAGCGCTCGTCCAGCACGAACGCCTGGCTCGACCCGTCGTCACCGACGGCGAGCAAGTCACCGCCCTCGGGCACTTCGAACGTATCCCGGTGCCACTGCAGCACCTCCAGGGTGTCGGGCCAATCGGCGGTGGGAGGATACGAGGCGGCCCCCGGGGTCATCGACACCGGGAACCAGCCGATCTCGGGCGTCGCCGACGTCCGGACGTCGGCGACGAGGACGTCG
>CAZEBV010000191.1:0-4097 GCA_964510695.1 uncultured bacterium | reverse complement strand
CGGCCCTCCAGGCCACCCACCTCGAGTACCGTCCCTTCGGGGTCGCCCAGGCCCGACGGGGCTGGCTCGAGGCCGAGCACGTGCTGAACACGCGCTCCTGGCCCGACCTCCGGACGCTTCTCGAGGGGGAGGAGGCGTGAACGAAAAGGAAATCGACCTCCGCCCGGAGGTCGATCCCGAGTCCATCGATTCCCGCGAGGAAGCCGCCGAGGCGGTCGAGGCCCTCCGGGAGGCGATCCACGATCACGATCGCCGCTACTACGTCGAGAACAACCCCGTGATCTCGGATGCCGAATACGACCGACTTTTCGAGCAGCTTCGAACGCTCGAGGAGAACTACCCCGACCTGCGGTCCCCCAACTCACCCACCCGGCGAGTCGGTGCGCCCCCCGTCGATGAGCTGCCGACGGTGGAACACGTGCGTCCCATGCTGAGCCTGGAGAGCACCCTCGAGGAAGAGGAGGTGCTGGACTTCGACCGCTACCTGGAGGACCAGCTTGGCCACCACGATTTCACCTACTGGTCGGAACTGAAGTTCGACGGCTTCTCGGTGGAGCTGGTCTACTCGGAGGGTGAGCTCGACTGCGGGGCGACCCGGGGGGACGGCGAGGAGGGCGAGGAAGTCACCGAAAACCTGCGCACGATTCCCTCCATCCCCCTGGTCCTGAACGAACACGACGAACACGGGCTCCCCGACGAACTGGCGGTACGCGGGGAAGTCTACATGCCGATCGAGGCCTTCCACGACCTCAATGAGCGGCGGTCCGAGGAGGGCAAGGACCCCTTCGCCAACCCCCGCAACGCGGCCGCCGGCACGGTTCGCCAGCTTGATTCCAGCATCGTGGCCCGTCGGCCCCTGGAGGTGTTCGTCTATGACATTATGGCCGTCAGCGACGCCGAAATCACCACCCAGGAGGAGGTCTTCGAGACCCTGCCCGAGTGGGGGTTCCGGGTTAACGACCGGGTCCTTCACACCCCGGACATCGAGGAGGTCGTGGCGTTCCGCCACGAGGCCCACGAGGATCGCGGCGACCTCGACTTCGAGATCGACGGGACCGTCATCAAGGTCAACGAAATGGCCGTTCGGGAGGAACTTGGCACCCGGCAGGCCAGCCCCCGATGGGCCCTCGCCTACAAGTTCGAGCCCCGCCGGGAGGTCACGACCGTGGAACGGATCGGCGTCCAGGTGGGACGAACGGGCAAACTCACGCCGATCGCCTTCCTGAACCCCGTGGACGTGGGCGGGGTGACCATCAGCCGGGCGTCCATGCACAACGCCGACTTCGTCGAGGACAAGGACATCCGGGAGGGAGACACCGTGCGGGTGGAGCGGGCGGGCGACGTGATCCCCTACGTGGCCGAGCGGGTGGAGGAAGAAGCCGGGGAACGCGGCGAGGCCTTCACGATGCCCGACGAATGCCCCGTGTGCGGGTCCGAGGTCGTGGTCGAGGGAGCCTACCATCTGTGTTCCGGGGGAATTCACTGCCCCGCCCAGCTTCAGGGCCACCTGGAGCACTTCGTGTCCCGGGACGCCATGGACATCGAGGGGATCGGAGAAAAAGAAATCCAGGAGCTCCGGGAGCAGGGGCTGGTGGAGACCATCGCCGACCTCTACAGACTGAGCAGGGACGATCTTCTCCAGGTCGAGCACTTCACCAACCAGATTCACGCCGAGGTCCGCACCGGGTGGGAGAACCCCGAGTTGGGTTTCATTATCCTGGCCGTGGACCCGCCCGGTGTGGGCCCAAAAACCGCCCGGGAGCTGGCCGGCGCCTTCGAGGACGTCGACGCCCTGCTCGAAGCCGACGTGGAGGCCCTGCAGGCGGCGGGGCTGTCCGAAAACCGTGCCGAAACCCTTCATGAACACCTGAACGAGGAGGCCTGGCGCGGCCGCTTCGAGCAGTACGCCGAGGACCCGGAAGCGGCCGAGGCCCGGGTCGGCAAATCGCTGTTCAACTTCCTGCGCGAACGGGAGGCCAGCAAGGACACGACCCTCGACCGCTTCCTCTACGCCCTGGGCATCCACCACGTGGGATCCCACGTGGCCCGGGTCCTGGCGGGAGAATACCGCACGATCGACGAACTGATGGAGGCCACGCGTGAGGAACTGCAGGAGATCGATGAAATCGGCCCCGAGGTCGCCGGATCCATCGTGCATTTCTTCGCTGACGAGGGTAATCGTGACACCGTGCACGAACTGCTGGAGGCCGGGGTCGACCCCGAACCGCTGGACCGGAAACGAACCACCGCCCTCGAGGACATCACCTTCGTCTTCACCGGGGCCCTCGACAGCATGACGCGCAGCGACGCCCGGGATCTGGTGGAATCGATGGGGGGGCGGGCCACCTCGAGCGTCAGCGGCAACACGGACTTCCTGGTCGTGGGCGAAGACCCGGGCAGCACCAAGACGTCGGACGCCGACGAACACGGCGTGGACACCCTGGACGAGGCCGCCTTCCGGGAGCTGATTCGTGATCACGGGGGCGAGCTTCCCGGGTAAACCCTCCGGACTCAAGAGCCTCACATCCCCCTGCACCACAAGAGCGGGGGAGCGTTCGACGGCGGCCGGAGCCCGCCGTCGGGAAGCTACGCCGGCACCACCGTGACCGGAATATCGACGTGATGCACCACGTATCGGCTGACGCTCCCCAGGACCAGCTCGCCCACCGTCCCTCTTCCCCGTCGTCCCATCACGATTGAACCGACGGCTCGTTCGGAGGCGCAGTCGATGATGGCTTTACCGGGATTCCCGTGCAGGACCTCGGTGCTTACCGTGAACCCGACCTCCTCGAGTCGATCCCGGGTTTCGTCCAGCAGGTTCTCGGCCGCTTCGAACAGGCGCGTCTGAACGTCGGCGTTCACGTCCGCCGGGGCGTAGGGCTGGGGCAGTTCGGTGATTACGTTCACGGCATGGACGGCATGCGTGTCAGGATTCAGGTGGTCCCGGATAAACTCCTCGGCCCGGCGGGCGGGCTCGGATCCGTCGGTCGCAAGCAGCACTTCGGCACTCACGGTAAACCCCTCCTGTGGAAGGTCCAGCACGGTGGAAATTCCGGTTCATGTGCACAAGGGGAGGCCGGCCGTTCCCGCCGGAATCGCCGGCGGCATAACGAGCCGGGGGTCCCCGCGCGTCCAGTTGAGCAGTGTATCCCATCATCCCCGGGGGAAATATAATCCACGTCATTGTCGTCCGACCAATCAGGAGTTTGACTGAAGGGCGGCAGGATCCGGACATACTTCATCGCCCGAGGGGGGCATGGATCATGAAAAACATCTTCGTGCTGCCCAGCGACGGCTCGGACTCCAGCGAGCGGGCCGTGGAATACTGCCGTACGGTCCTCGACCCGGAGCAATTCGGCCTTCTCGTCATCAACGTGGCCCGTCCGATTCCCACCGTCATGGAGGACGACCTGATGTGGTTCGAGAACGATCCCTCGGAACTGCGGGAGATGGCGCTGGCCCACGCCCAGGACGTGGCCACGGACACCGCCAACCAGCTCAAGGACCACGGCTTCGGCGTCGAGGTCGAGGCCCGGGTGGGGCATCCGGGGCAGGAGATCTGCGATTTCGCGGAATCCCGGAACGCCACCGGTATCGTGATGGGCCGCCGCGGGAGGGGCCCGGTGGGAGAAATTTTCCTGGGAAGCGTAAGCCACTACGTGATCCACCACGCGACCTGCCCGGTCACGGTGGTGCCGCTTTAGACCCGGTCGGCCCCTCACCAGGGGCGGGGATCGCCGTCGTAGCCGTAGAACCCCCCGCTCATCGACTCGTCCAGCCGGTCGATCACCTGACGCATGCCCGCCACCGACTCGTCCACCGGCACGGGGGCCTCCTCCCCGCCCATTCGGGTTTGCACCCACCCGGGATGCAGCAGCAGGGCGTGAATGTCCCGGGAGCGATAATCCACCGCGAACGTTCGCCCCAGCATGTTAAGGGCCGCTTTCGAGATCCGGTAAGGGTAGGATCCCCCGCTTCGATTGTCCTCGATGGATCCCATCAGGGACGTGACAAAAACGACGTTCCCCCTCGCCTCCTCGAGCAGGGGAAGAAATCGGCGGGTCACCCGAAAGGCACCCAGGCAATTGACGTCGAAG
>CAZEBV010000190.1:0-4119 GCA_964510695.1 uncultured bacterium | reverse complement strand
CGGAACGCTTATTAAAGGCGGGGAGCCCTTCGAGGTCCTGGGTCAACTCGACGTGATCGGTTTCGACAAGACCGGCACGCTGACCGAAGGGGAGCCGCAGGTGTCGGACGTGGTTCCCCTGGACGGGGCCACCCGGGAGGACGTGCTTTCGGTGGCCGCCGCCCTGGAGGCGCGCAGCGAACATCCCCTCGCCCGGGCGATCGTCGAGCACGCCGACCAGCACGACGTGGCGCGGCCGGACCCACGGGACTTCGAGTCAATCACCGCCTCGGGGGTCGAGGCCTCCGTGAACGGGGACACCTATCGGGTCGGCAAACCCGAGCTGTTCACCACCGATGCGCCGGAGGCCTTCGGGCGGCTCGAACGGCAGGGGAAGACCGCCGTCTGCGTGGGCACGCCCTCCCGGGTCATCGGGGTCATCGGGATCGCCGACCGGCTGCGTCCGGGGGCCCGCCGCGCCGTTCGGCAGCTCAAGGATCTGGGACTCGAGGTGGTTATGATCACCGGGGACAACGAGCGAACCGCCCGTGAGGTGGCCGACCAACTGGGCATTGACCACGTGCACGCGGAACTGCTTCCGGAGGGGAAAGTCGAGGCGGTCGAGGCGCTCCGGACGAAATACGGGCGGATCGCCATGGTGGGGGAGGGAGTTAACGACGCTCCGGCGCTGGCGGCGGCGAACGTGGGGATCGCGATGGGGGCCGCCGGATCGGACACGGCCCTCGAGACGTCGGACATCGCCCTGATGGGGGACGACCTGGGACACGTGGCCTACGCCGTGAGGTTGAGCCGCCGCGGCGGCGGGATTATTCGTCAGAACATCATCAGTTCCATCGGGATCAAACTGCTGCTGGCGGCGGGTGTGATCCCCGGGTGGGTGACCCTGATTACGGCCGTACTGATCGGGGACATGGGCGTGACCTTCGGGATCACCGGCAACGCGCTTCGCCTGCGCCGGGTACGGCCGTCCGAGGATTGACCGGGGCACCCCGCAGAACGGAGGGACCGGGGGTTCGACTCAGAGAAGACCGGTCCACAGGGCGACGCCGACGTAGGTTTCGTCCTCGAAGGAGAACTCGCCGTAGGGGATTCGCCCGTCCCGGAATTCGAGCCCGAAGCGCCACACGTCCCGCTGGCGCAGCCCGTAGATCCCCGCCTGCACCGTGGTGTCGACGCCCCAGTTACGCTCCTGCATCGACTCCAGGTCCACCGCCAGGAAGGGGCCCCAGTCCAGGTGGTCCGTCGAGGCGGTTTTCGTGCGGGGGATCCCGACTTCCAGGCCGGCCTGTCCCCGCCAGGGCTCCTGCAGGGTTTCGTTTGTGAGATCGAACCCCCAGCCGCCCTCGGCGTAGAGGCGAACCCGGGGGGAGGGACGGGAACTGTAGCCCAGGCTGATTTCCTGGCGGCTGTATTCGATCCGGGTGCGACCGGTGCGAGCCACCAGTTCGTCACCGAGGTGGGCGGACTGGTGTTCGTATTCGAGTCGAAGGGCTCGCGCGTCGTCCAGCCGGCGGCTGAGCGACAGGCCGAACACCCCGTCCCAGGCCACGTTGTCGGCCTCTCTGCCGGCGTCGAACAGCGCCTTTAAACCCCCGAACGCGCCGAACTGCCAGTCCTCGCCAAACCGGATCAGGGGGACGTGTCGACCGGCCCGAAGATCCCAGCGGGTGTCCTCCGTCCCGGCGATGGAATCGTCGCTCACGGTGAGGTACCCGAACCGGAACTCGGGAAACCGCAGTGACGCCAGGTAGGGGGCGTAGAGGGATTCCTCCGGCAGCAGAACCACCCCGCCGTTGGCAAAGCCGGTGTCCGAACGGGCTCCGGCGGGCGTCATCGACAAAAGCACCGCCAGAGAAAGTCCGGCGAGGAAAGCCAACGTTCGTCGCATGACCATGCTGGACACCCGCGGGCGGGGATCGTTCGGATCGTTGAGGTTCCCGGTATCGTAGACTTTTTTTCGGCAGGAGTGAAGGCTTCCCACGCGGCTCATGGAACTCGCCGGAGCCGGGATCGTACCGTCCGGCTGAGGGGTCGTCCACCGTGTCGGGCACCGGGCGAGATTCGAGGATTCCGGCGGCGGCGGGGTTCCAATGAACCGAGGGTGCATCCCCGCGGTTCGTCGGAGGAGAATGAGTCTTTGACCGGGTTGCCGCACGATCGGCTGGGATTGACGGGCCTCCTGGTTCTTGGGGCGCTCGTGGCGACGGGGGCCGCCTGGCCCGCCGAGGCTCGGGAGGACGCCGACGATCGTCGACAGCGACACCGTCTGGTGCGCCGCCACGTCGCCCCTGAAGTCGCCGACACGGGGGTCCTGCGGGCCATGCGAAGCGTGCCGCGGCATTATTTCGTGCCGCGGGGACACCGGTCTCGGGCGTACGAGAACCGTCCCCTCCCGATCGGCCACGGGCAGACGATCTCGCAGCCGCTGATCGTCGCCCGAATGACGGAGCTTCTGAAGCTCGACCCGGAGGATGCGGTGCTGGAAATCGGAACGGGTTCGGGCTATCAGGCCGCGGTTCTGGCGGAGATCGTCGACCGAGTTTACACGGTCGAAATTATCCCGGAGCTTGCCCGGCGGGCCGACGCCGTGCTGGACGCGCTGGGCTACGGAAACGTCGTGACCCGGGTCGGGGACGGGTATTACGGGTGGGACGAACGGGCCCCCTTCGACGGCATCCTGGTGACGGCCGCCCCGAGCCACATTCCGCCGTCCCTGATCGAGCAGCTGAAACCGGGCGGCCGCCTGGTGATTCCCGTGGGTCCCCCGTACGGTATTCAGCGGCTGATGCTGGTCGTCAAACGGACGGACGGCAGCCTTCGCCAGCGCAGCCTGGGGCGCGTCCGGTTCGTGCCGTTCCGCCGCGGCGACACCGACGCCGCCTCCTGACGGTACCGACCCGCCGTGAAGCGAGCCCGTGCCCTGGCGGTCGTCGGACTGGCGGGCGGTGTGGGGCTGGGCTACGAGCTGGCCCTGATGCGGATCATGGCGCTCGCCCAGTGGCACCACTTCGCCTACATGATCATCAGCGTCGCCCTGCTCGGCTTCGCGGCCGCGGGGACCTACCTGACGATCATGCCGCCGCCGGGCCGGGCCGAAGCCGGCCGGCTTACGACCGTCGCCCTGGGACTGCTTCTTCCCGTGCTGCCGGCCAGTTACGGTCTCTCTCAGTGGATCCCCTACGAGACCTACGAGCTGACGGTGGACCCCTGGCAGGTCCTGTACCTGATGGCTCTTTACCTCGTGCTGGCGGTCCCGTTCTTTCTGGTGTCCCTCGTGCTCGTGCTGGGATTCTACCGCTTCTCCGGCCGGGTGGGACACGTTTACGCGGCCAACCTCGGGGGATCGGGTGCGGGCGCGGCCGCCGTCGTGGGCCTGATGTACGTCCTGCCCCCGGAGAGGTTTCCCTACGTGCTGCTGGCGGGGGTCGCGGCGGCCTTCCTTTTGAGCCTTCGCCTCCGGCGGCGCACGGTCCTGCTCGGGCTCGGCTGGGCGCTGCTCGTGCTTCTGGCCGTGGGGTATACGGGCGTGGTTCCGGTGGCGGTCTCCTCCTACAAGCCGCTGTCCCGGGCCCTCGACGATCCGGACGCCCGGGTCGTGGCACGGGCTCAGAACCCGCTGTCACGGATCACGGCGGTGCGCTCGGAGAGGATCCGCGAAACGCCCGGCCAGCTGTCCAACTATCCCTTCCGTGAGGAGGGGGGACTGCCCGAACAGATCGGGTTGTTCTTCGACGGCACCGGTCCCTCGGTCATCAACCGCCTGGATTCGGGCCCGTCGGCCGCCCGGGTCGGCTACCTCGACTACGCCACCGGAGCGCTGCCCTACCACCTGCTCGGGAACCCGGACGTGTTCGTCGCGGGACCCGGCGGGGGCACCCCGATCCTGATGGCCCTCGTCGGCGGGGCCCGGCACGTGACGGCGGCCGAGATCAACCCCTCGGTGATCCAGTTGATGCGGGGGCCGTTCTCCGACTTCATGAAGCCGCATCTGGTGGCGATCGCTGCCCGACCGGTCGGCGGACGGGCCATCACGGGACGAGCGGTCGGCGGACGAACGGCCGACAGACGCGGCGGGAGCGGGGACCGCCCCCGTCCACGGCGATGGGGACCAGCCGGTTC
>CAZEBV010000189.1:0-4195 GCA_964510695.1 uncultured bacterium | reverse complement strand
AGCACGACGCCCGTCTCGTCCTGATGCACATGCAGGGTACCCCGGCCACCATGCAGGAGGACCCCCGCTACGACGACGTGGTGGACGACGTCCGCGAATTCCTCGAGCGGCGGGCCGAGCGGGCTCTCGAGGCCGGGGTGCCGGCCGAGAATATTCTGGTGGATCCCGGGATCGGCTTCGGGAAACGGCTGGATCACAACCGGGCGCTTCTTCGGAACGTGGGGACCCTCAAGTCGACCGGTTACCCGGTGCTGGTGGGGCACAGCCGCAAATCCTTCCTGGGTGAGGTGCTCGGCCGGGGGACGGAGGATCGCCTGGCCGGGACGTTGGCCGTCTCGGAGCACCTCATGGAAAGCGGCGTTGACGTGCTGCGCGTCCACGACGTGGCCGCTCACCGGGACCTCCGCCGCACACGCCGCTGGCTCGGTGGACGGTAGATCGGGCGGTCCGCCTCGCGGGCGGTTCACGTCCCAACGCACGACATTTACACTGTAGCCCGTTAGAACGGTCCGTTCGGCGCATCGGCCGGGAGGGCCGGCAGAACCCGGAATTTTTTACCCCGGGGTCCCCGGCGGCTCCGGACGGGGGCAATCCGTGAGCAGCCTTCTTACCTGGACCGACGTCTTCGACATCGTCATCACCTTCCTCATTTTCTACGGGATCTACCTCTCCATACGGGGAACCCGCGCGGTTCCCCTCCTTATGGGCGTGGGGTTGATCGCGGTCTTCGGGGCCCTCGCGGACTGGTTTCGCCTTCGGACCGTTGATTTTCTGTTCAGCAACATGTTCTGGAGCGTCGGTCTGATTTTTCTGATCGTGGTCTTCCAGCCCGAAATACGCTCCAGTTTGGCCAACCTCGGCCAGCGGCGCATCTGGTCGTTTTTCACGGAACTCAAGAGCGAATCCCTGATCAACGCCCTGGTCAGTACCTGCGAGACCCTCAAGAAGCGTCAGATCGGGGCCCTGATCGCCATCGAGCGGGAGGTGGGTCTCAAGAGTTACATCAACACGGGGACCGAAGTGAACGCCGCGGTCTCGCCGGAGCTTCTTATGACGATCTTCATGTCCAAGGGCCCCCTTCACGACGGCGGGGTCGTGATCCGGGAAGGCACCGTGGCGGCCGCCGGGTGTATCTTCCCGCTCAGCGATCGTTCCGACATTGACTCCAGTTTCGGCACCCGTCACCGTGCGGCCCTGGGGCTGGGGGAGGAGACCGACGCCGTGGTGCTGGTGGTCTCCGAGGAGACCGGGAACATCACCTTCGTGCACCAGTCCGAATACGAGGCCGACCTCGACCTGCAGACCCTCGAGGATCGGCTGTACCAGCTGCTCGCCGAGTAGCCATGCTACGTCGACTGCGGGGGCTTGTTTTCCGCAACCCGGGCCCCAAACTCGCCTGTTTTCTGGTGGCCTTTGGGCTCTGGTTCTGGGTCACCATCCAGCAGTCCGGGGAGGCGGAGTTCGAGGTTCCCATCACCTACGTGAACGTCCCCTCGAACATCATCGTGGCCGATCGCAGCAACCGCGTGGTCCACGTGACGCTTCAGGGGACCAAGACGTCCCTGTTGAGCACCGATGCCTCCGACGTCTCGGTGCAGCTGGATCTCAGCGGACAGACCCCCGGTGAGAAAGCCTTCTGGAGCCGGGAGCTCGGGCTGGACGTTCCCCGGGGCCTTCGCCTGGTCAACATCCGGCCGCGCACCATGCGGGTGGTTTTGAAGCGGCGGGTGGAAAAGACCCTTCCCGTGGGGCCCTCCGTCGGCAGTGCGCCGCCGGACGGGTATGATTACCGTCTGACCGTCTCCCCCGACACCGCGTCGGTGTACGGGGCCGAGGAGGCCCTTCAGGGCATGGAGGAACTGACGGTGGAGCCGGTGGAGCTGGCCAATCGAACCTCCAACTTCACCCGGGATGACCTGCCGGCGCAGCTACCGTCCAACGTGCAGCTGAGTTATCCTGCTCGTAACCAGTTTCAGGTGAGCGTGGAGATCTTCCAGCTGGAAGTCACCCGCACCTTTGAAGAGGTCCCGGTCCTGGTGGAGAACGTTCCGCCCGGTCGGCAGGCCGTGGTCGAACCGTCGTCGATCGAACTGGCGGTCCGCGGACCGAAGCGCTCCGTCCAGCGGCTCTCGCCCGAGGACATCATCGTGGCCGTACAGGCTCCGGACACCGGGAACGAAGTCCAGATCCGTCTTCCCGAGATCGAGCTGCCCGGGGGCGTGCGGCTGGTCGACGACGCGCCCGAGACCCAGACGTTCAAGGTGCGTATTCAGAACCCCTGATTCCCGGTGGTTCACGGGGAGGTTCCGGAGGAGGCCCATGGATTCCCCGACGACGCTCTTCGGCACCGACGGAATCCGAGGTGAAGCCAACCAGGAGCCTCTGACCCCCGAGACCGTGCTGGAGGTCGGTCGGGCCCTCAGCCGGTTTCTGCGGGAGGAGGAGCCCGAGCGAAAGGTTCTTCTGGGCCACGACGGCCGCCGAAGCGGGGATTTGCTCATGAGTGCCCTCAGCGCGGGTTTTTTGAGTACGGGTACGAGCGTGGTTCGAATCGGCCTGTGCAGCACCCCCGCCCTGGCCTACCTCACCCGGGAGTATCCTCTGTCGGGCGGGGTGATGGTTTCCGCCTCCCACAACCCGTTCTACGACAACGGCATCAAGCCCTTTCGCTCCACGGGGGAGAAACTGCGGGACGACCACGAGGGACGCATCGAGGGGTACCTCACCGAGAACCCCGGAACCGCCGACCGGCGGGCCTACCGGGACGAAATCGGCCGGATTACCCGCCGATCCGCCTGGGTTTCCCACTACCTGGAAGCCCTGTCCCGGGACCGGGAACCCACCTCCCTTCACGTCGTGGTGGATTGTGCCAACGGCGGGACCTCCCCGCTGGCGCCCCCCGTGCTGGAGGCGGTCTGCGACGATCTGACGCTCATTCACGACGACCCCGACGGCCTCAACATCAACGACCAGGCGGGCAGCCTCCATACCGAATCGCTGGTGGAAACGGTGCGGGAGACCGGGGCCGACGTCGGGTTCGCCTTCGACGGGGACGGCGACCGGGTGACCGCCGTCGATCACCGCGGCGACGTGGTGGACGGCGACGTCCTCCTCTACCTTCTCGCGAACGATTTCGCGGCGAAGGACGCCCTTCCCGACGACGGGGTGGTCATCACGACCATGAGCAACCTCGGGCTGCGCCGGGCCCTGGAGTCGGAGGGGGTTCAGTACGACGTGGTCGGGGTGGGGGACCGGCACGTGTATCGATCCATGCAGGAGCACGGCTGGCGGCTGGGGGGCGAACAGTCCGGCCACATCATCGATCGGGAGTGGCTGCCCACGGGCGACGGGTTGAACACGGTGCTCGCGGTCCTCGAGGCCCTCGAGGCCGGCGACCGGGACCTGAGCGAATGGTCGGACCGCCTGGATCTCTTCCCCCAGGTGCTGCACAACGTGGAGGTCCCGTCCAAGCCCTCCCTGGACTCACTTTCGAGCACCCGCGAGCGTATCCGTGACATCGAACGGGAACTGGGGGATCAGGGACGCATATTCGTGCGCTACTCCGGCACGGAGCCCGTGGCGCGAATCATGCTGGAGGGCATAAACGAGGAGTCCCTCCGGGAATTCGCCGAGGATCTGGGGGATCTGATGCAGCGGGAGATCCGCGAGGAAACGGTGAGTTCGGGATGACCCGGCTGGGCGTCAACGTCGACCACGTCGCCACCGTTCGGGAGGCTCGGGGGATCGACGTTCCGGATCCCGTGGAGGCGGCGCACCTGGCCGAACGAAGCGGGGCCGACGGGATCGTGCTGCATCTTCGCAAGGATCGTCGGCACGTGCAGCCCAGGGACCTCCAGCTGCTGAGACGCACCGTGAAAACATCCCTGAACCTCGAGATGGCCGTCACGGAGGAGATGATCGATCGGGCCCGGGACGTTGGACCCGATCAGGTGACGCTCGTGCCGGAGGATCGCCAGGAGGTGACCACCGAGGGCGGGCTGGACGTGCGCTCCCACCCGGACACCATCGCCCGGGCGGTGGAGGCCCTCGGGTCCGCCGGGATCCGGGTTTCGCTGTTCATGGATCCCGACCCCGACCAGCTGGAGGCGGCCGCCGACACCGGGGCCCACGCGGTGGAACTACACACCGGGGATTACGCCGAGACCCCGCCCCGGAGTGAGGCCCGGACGGCGGC
>CAZEBV010000188.1:1036-4275 GCA_964510695.1 uncultured bacterium | reverse complement strand
GGCGGGTGGACGGACGACTGGACGTGCGGGTCCATCCCGCCCTGGTCCCGGAGAATTCGGCGCTCGCGGCCGTTCGTGACGAATACAACGCCGTCATGATTCAGGGGGACCCGATTGGCTCCTGCCTGCTTTCGGGCAAGGGGGCCGGGGGTGAGCCCACCGCCACGGCGGTGGTGGCGGACGTCCTGTCGCTGGCGGGGCAGTCCAGTCGGGCCCGCACGCCGATGTATTTCAACGGCGAGGAGCTTCCCCTCCTGCCGACCAGGGAGTCCGAGGGGCGGTTCTACATGCGGCTCAGCGCGGTGGACCGTCCGGGCGTACTGGCCCGCGTGACACGGATCCTGGGTGAACGGGACATCAGCATCGACTCCGTGCATCAGAGTGGACGCTCAGCCGAGGACCACGTGCCGGTCATCCTGACGACCCATCGGGCCCGTCGGGGGGACGTCGCCCGGGCCGTGGAAACCATCGCCGACCTGGACGTGGTGGAGGACGAACCGGTCTGGCTGCCGATCGAGGAGGATTTCGAACGCTCATGAGCCGATCGCCGACGCTGCTCGTGGTCCCGGACGGGATGGCCGGCTGGTCCCAGGAGTCCCTGGGCGGGCGAACCCCCCTGGAGGCCGCCGAGACCCCCAACCTTTCCCGGCTGACCGAACGGGGGCGGCTGTACCGTTTGAGAAACATCCCGGACGGGTGCCCCGCGGACTCCGGCATCGCCAACCTCGCCCTGCTCGGGTACGATCCGCGGGAACATCACCTCGGGCGGGGTCCCCTCGAGGCGCTGAACCTGGGGCTCGACCTCGAGCCCGACGAGGTGGCCTTCCGATGTAACCTCGTGAGCGTGGACGGGGGGGACGTCCTGGTGGACTATTCCTCCGGGAACCTCCCGACGGAACAGTCACGTGAGCTCTTCGAAACCCTGGACCGACGATTCGACGACGAGGGGTTCCGCTTTGTCCCGGGGCTTCGTTACCGCGGGGTCATGGTGGCCCGGGGGCTTTCGGAGGTGGACTGCTTCCTTCCTCACGACGAGATGGGCCGAAGCGTGGGGGAGGTGCTGCCGGAGGGACCGGGTTCCGATCGGCTGCGGCGCCTGCTGGAGTCGTCCCGGGAGGTCCCGGAGGATCCCCCGGTCACCCGGCGCCGGCGTGCGGTGGGGGATCCGCCGGCGACCATGGCGTGGCCCTGGGGAGGGGGAGCGATGGAGCCGCTTCCGTCCGTCGGTGAACGGTACGGTTTCGCCGGCGGCAGCGTGGTGGCGGGCGTCGACCTGATCAACGGTCTCGGACGGGCGGTGGGTCTCGAGAAGATCGAGGTTCCGGGGGCCACCGGCGACTTCAACACCGACATGGAGGGCAAGTCCCGGGCCGCCGTCGACGCCCTGGAAGAGGATCACCTGGTCTTTTTGCACATCGAGGCCATCGACGAGGCCGGTCACGAGGGCGACCCCGACCTCAAAGTGGACATGATCGAACGGTTCGACGCCGAGCTGTTGCCCCCCGTCGTCGAGGCGGTTCGGGAGCGGGACCTTCGACTGGTCCTGGCCCCCGACCACTACACGCCCGTCCAGGAGCGAACCCACGTGGACGAACCGGTTCCCCTGCTCGTGGCCGACGGTGGGGAGCCCCGTGAGGGTACCTACTCGGAGCCCGGCGTGAGCCGTGCTCCTCTCGTGGAGGACGGGTGGGAGGCGCTGGCCCGCTACTACGCCCGAGGGGAGCATCCGTTCACCTGATTCGAACCGGTGCCGCAGCAGCCTGACCCCTCGAAGTCCCCCCTTAAGGAGGCCCCCGTGGCCCTTTACGTTCAGAAATACGGCGGCAGTTCCGTCGCCGACACGGATAAAATCCGCAACGCCGCCCGGCGTATCGTGAACACCGCCCGGGAGGGGAATCGTGTCCTGGCGGTGGTCTCCGCGCTGGGGGATACCACCGACGGTCTCATCGACCTGGCCCGCGAGGTGTCCGACGTTCATCCGCGGCGGGAAATGGACCTGCTGATGTCCACCGGGGAGGTCATCAGCAGTGCGCTGGTGGCCATGGCGATCGAGGACCTGGGGGAGAAGGCGGTGGCGCTGACCGCGCATCAGATGGGGATCCAGACCGACCGCGCGCACACCCGGGCCCGAATTCTGGAAATCGAGGGGGACCGCATCTGGGAGGAGTTCGAGCGGGGTCGAATCGTGGTGGCCACCGGCTTCCAGGGCGTCACCGAGGCCCAGGACGTGACCACCCTCGGACGGGGCGGTTCGGACACCTCCGCCGTGGCCCTGGCCGCCGCGCTGGACGCCGATCGATGCGAGATCTTCACGGACGTGGACGGGGTTTACACCGCGGATCCGGGCCTGGTCGAGGAACCCCACCGAATCCCGCGTATTCGCTACGAGGAGATGCTGGAGCTCGCGAGCCTGGGCGGGCAGGTCATGCAGGCCCGGGCCGCGGCCTACGCCTGGCGCTACAACGTTGAGGTTCACGTTCGTTCGACCTTCAACCCCGGTCCGGGTACCCTGATCACCGACGGAGGGGATGACATGGAAACGGTGGACGTGCGTGCCGTGACGGTCGACTGGAACCAGACGAGGATCACCGTTAAGGACCTGGAGGATCGCCCCGGCGTGGCCGGTCGCCTTTTCGGCGCGCTGGCCGACGAGGACATCAACGTGGACATGATCGTTCAGAGCAGCGGGGCGGACGTGGAGGCGCAGAACGACATTTCTTTTACCGTTGACCGGCTCGACTTCGAGGAAGCGGTCTCCACCATGGAGGGCGTGGTCGCCGACATGGGGGGGCGTGACATCACCGGCGACCCCGACGTGGCCCAGGTTTCGGTGGTGGGAACCGGCATGCGTGATCACCCGGGCGTGGCGAAGCGAGTCTTCGAGACCCTCGGCGACGCCGACATCAACATCGAGATGATCTCGACCTCCGAGATCCGAATTTCGGTGGTCGTGGACGAGGAGGACGCCGAGCGGGCCGTGGGACTGCTCCACGAGGCCTTCGAGCTGTAAATCCGGAGCCCCGGTTTCCCCCGTGCCTATGAGACCATTTAAAATGAGTCCGAGGTTCCCAGCCCGTCGATTTCCCCCGGAGGACGTCCGCGATGAAGGTTGACGTCTACGACACCCTGCTCAGGGACGGTTCTCAGTCCGAGAACATCTCCTTTTCCCTGGCGGACAAAATACGGATCACCCGGGAACTGGACGAGCTGTTCGCACTGCTACACGAGTTCCCCAAGAC
>CAZEBV010000188.1:0-1026 GCA_964510695.1 uncultured bacterium | reverse complement strand
CGCGCCGCTGCTGGACGAGCTCGGCGTGGGCTTCATCGAGGGGGGATGGCCGGGAAGCAACCCGAAGGACGTGGGGTACTTCGAGCGCATGAAAGGGATCCAGCTCGACCACGCCCGGCTGGCCGCGTTCGGAAGCACCCGACACGCCGACCATGACCCCGAGCAGGACCCCAACCTGGAGGCCCTGCTCGAGGCGGAGACACCCGTGGTCACCATCTTCGGCAAAAGCTGGCGTCTTCACGTCGAGGAAGCCCTCGAGGTCGAACCGGAGCGAAACCTCGACATGATCCGTTCCTCCGTGGCTTTCCTGAAGGACCACGGGCGGGAGGTCGTCTACGATGCCGAGCACTACTTCGACGGGTACGCCGACGACCCCGAGTACGCGCTCGCTACCGTGGAGGCCGCCCAGGAGGCGGGGGCGGACGTGATCTGCCTGTGTGAGACCAACGGGGGCCGACTTCCCCACGAGGTCGGTGAAACGTTCAGGACCACCCGGGAGGCGACCTCGACCCCGCTCGGCATTCATGCTCACAACGATTCGGGGTGCGCCGTGGCCAGTTCCCTGGAGGCCGTCCGGCAGGGGGCCGGACACGTCCAGGGGACCATCAATGGTTTCGGGGAGCGGTGCGGCAACGCGGATTTGACCACGATCATTCCCGACCTCGAGCTCAAGATGGACGCCGAGACCGTGGGGGGCGAGCGCCTGAAACGGCTGCGCAACACGAGTCTTTTCATCAGTGAAATGGCCAACCTTCACCCCGATCCCCGGCGTCCCTTCGTGGGGGAATCCGCCTTCGCCCACAAGGGGGGCATCCACGTCAGTGCGGTCCGCAAGGAACCCCGCACCTACGAACACGTCGACCCGGAGAGCGTCGGCAACACCCGCCGCGTGGTCGTCAGCGAGCTGTCCGGCAAGAGCAACGTCCTTCAGAAGGCGGAGGAGCTTGGGTTGAAGCTGGGCGACGAGGAGAACGCCCGCCGCGTGGTCCGAGCGGTGAAGAAGCGGGAGGAGAAGGGGTTCCATTA
>CAZEBV010000187.1:0-4289 GCA_964510695.1 uncultured bacterium | reverse complement strand
CGCCGGGGTCGAGATGATCGCGGCCATCAACAAGATGGACCTCCCGGAGGCCGACGCCGATCGGGTCCGCCAGGAACTGACCGAACACGAACTCATTCCCGAGTCCTGGGGGGGCGACACGATCTGCGTGGAGATCTCCGCCCTGGAGGACCAGGGGATCGACGAGCTCCTCGAAATGGTCGACCTTCAGGCCGAAATGATGGAGCTTCAGACGAGCGCGGAGCTTCCCGTGAAGGGCACCGTCATCGAGGCGGAGATGCAGACGGGACGCGGTCCCACCGCCACCGTCCTGGTTCAGCAGGGCCGACTGTCGAGGGGGATCCCGTTCGTGGCGGGCACCACCTGGGGAAGCGTGAGGGCGCTCATCGACAGCCACGGGGATCGCGTCGAGACCGTCGAACCGGGCCTTCCCGTGCGGGTCACGGGGTTCGAGGAGCTGCCCGAACCGGGGGATTCCTTCGAGGCGATGGAATCCCAGTCCGAGGCCCGCGACCTCGCCTCCCGGCGCCACGACGAACAGCAGCGGGCCGGTCAGGAGACCCAGGGGAAAGTCACCATGGAGGAGCTGGAAGCGTTCATCGAGCAGGGCAGGATCAAGGACCTCAATCTGCTCATCAAGGCCGACGCCCGGGGCTCCACCGAGGTCCTCCAGGATGCGTTCGAGAGCCTGGAATCCGACGAGGTGGACGTTCAGGTGATCCACACCGGGGTCGGGGACATCAACGAGTCGGACGTCATGCTGGCCGACGCCTCGGACGCGATGATCATCGGGTTCAACGTGGGCACCGACGGCCGCGCCGGACAGAAGGCCTCCGAGAAGGGCATCGAGGTCCGCACCTTCGACGTCGTTTACGAGGCCATCGAAACGGTTCGGGCGGCCATGGAAGGGATGCTCGAGCCCGAAATCGAGGAGGAAACGATCGGCCGCCTCGAGGTGCGCGAGATCTTCGACATTCCCGGCTCGGGCCGGATCGCCGGCTGCTACGTGCAGGAAGGGGAGGTCACCCGGGACTCGGGGGCCCGCGTGGTCCGCGACGGGGTCCTGGTCCACGACGGGGACGTCGCCTCCCTCAAACGGTTTAAGGAGGACGTCCAGTCCGTTTCCGAGGGGTACGAATGTGGGGTGGGGCTGGGGAACTTCAATGAGGTCGAGATCGGGGACACCCTCGAGGTCTACGAGGAGAGAGAGGTGGCCGCGACGCTGTCTTGACCACCTTCGTGGGGAGCGTCGAGGTGACGGTGTACTGCCCCGACAGCTTCTCCCTGAAGGACAAACGTAGGACGCTTGAGAGCCTGCTGGATCGGGTCCGCGATGACCTCAACGTGGCCGCCGCCGAGGTGGACCACCAGGATCACCACCGGCTGGCCACCGCGGCGTTCACGACGGTCAGTTCGAGCCGCCGGCAGGTCGAGCGGGTGTTCGACGCCGTCGAGAACGAGGTGGTGAACGACCCGGTTTTGAACGTTCGGCAGATCGATCGCCGGATCTTTTAGCGCCCGGCGGGGACGATCCGGTCCGGGATTATTCGTTCACGGAGGATTGAACGGCCATGGGAGAACGACGAAAGCGGCGCCTTGAAAGCAACCTCAAACGGGAGATCAGCCGGATTGTGCGCTGGGAACTGGACCTCCCCCAGGGCAAGCTCCTCACGGTCACCGACGTGGATCTGACGGCGGATTTCAAACAGGCCACCGTCCACGTCAGTCACATGGTCGACGAGCCCGAGGTACGGCGGGAAACCCTCAAGCGGCTGCGCCGCGAGGAGAAGACGGTTCGTGCCGGCATCACCCGGGCGCTTCCGCTCAAGCACATTCCGGAATTGAGGTTTCGCGAGGACGACTCCATCAAGAAGGCGGCCGAGATCAATGACATCGCCCGCCGACTCCGACAAGAACGTGAACAACGCCACGAGCGAGACGACGTTTAAGGAAGTGGCCCGGGTCTTCCGGGACCACGACTCCTTCCTGCTCGCCGGCCACCAGGACCCGGACGGGGACTGTCTTGGCTCCCAGGTGGCGCTGGCCCTCCTTTTGAAGCGCTGGGACAAAACCGTGCACCTGGTGAATCCCGACCCCCCGGATCCCGTGTTCGGGATTCTGCCTCACTTCGACTGGATCGGCACCGAGCTCCCGCCCGAACCCGTGGAGGTGGGCGTGGTACTCGACAGCGGAGAACTCAGCCGCACCGGTCGGCTGGAGGATTATTTGCGTCAGGTGGACCTGCTGGTGAACATCGACCATCACCCCGGCAGTTACGGCATGGCCGACGTCAACCTCGTGGATCCCGAGATGTCCAGCGTGGGGGAGATCATCTACCGGCTCTACCAGCACTGCGAGGAGCCGATCTCCCGGGAGGCCGCCGTGGCGCTTTACGTGAGCCTGGTCACGGACACCGGGAGTTTCCGCTACGCCAACACCCGGGCCGAAAGCCACCAGGTGGCCGCGGACCTGATTCGCACGGGGTACATCGAGCCCTACCGGATCTACTCGGCCATCTACGAACGGGAGACGTTCAAATCGACGCTGCTGATGGGCCGGGTGCTTTCCCGGATGCAGCAGGACGGGGGCGTCGTGTGGTCCGAGGTTCCCCGGGATCTGCTGGAACAAACCGACACCACGACGGACGACCTGCAGGACGTCATCAAATACATGCGGCGCATCGACAGCTGCCGGGTGGCGCTGCTGTTTCAGGAAAAGGAGGACGGCACGGTGAAGGTCAAGTTCCGGGCCAAGGACGACTTCAACCTGCTGGGTGTGGTGAACCGGCTGGGCGGGGGCGGCCACGAGAAAGCCGCGGGGGCGACGCTGGAGGGCTCCCTCGAGGAAGTTCGGGACACGGTGATCGGGGCCGTGAAGGACGCCCTCTCGGAGTCCACCACGGCCGGTTCCTCCTGACGGAGGATTCGTCCTCGTGAAGTGCCTCCGGGAGCTTCCGTCGTCGTCCGAAAAGCAGGCCGAGGCCATCGGGGTCTTCGACGGGATCCACCGCGGTCATCGGGTCATTCTTCAGCGGGCCCTGGACGAGGCCGATCGAAGGGGGCTCCCCTCCGCGGTGCTGACCTTCGAACCCGACCCCCATCAGGTCCTCGAGGGGGCGTCCCCGACGCAGCGCCGTTTATTGACACGGGAAGACAAGATGAATATCCTCTCACAATTGGGTTTCGATCGCTGTTACGAGGTGGAGTTCACCAGGGAGTTCGCGGCCACACCGCCCGACGAGTTCCTGGACGACGTGCTGCTTCGGCGTCTCAACGTTCGGGTCGTGGTCGTGGGCGAGGATTTCCGGTTCGGACACCGGCGCGAGGGCGACACGTCCCTCCTCCGGAGCCGTCTGGAGTCCCACGGGGTTCGGGTGCACGTCGAGTCCTCCCTCGAGCTGGACGGGAGGGCCGTGGGCAGCACCCGGATTCGTCAGCATCTCCGGAACGGAGAGGTGCGAGACGCCCGCCTTCTCCTGGGCCGACCGTACGCGGTTCATGAAGCGATCCAAACGGGGGAAGGACGGGGTCAGAAGATCGGGTTCCCCACGTTCAATTTCCCCCTTACCCGTACGATCCACCCCCGCCAGGGTGTCTACATGGTCTGGCTGGGCACACGGGAGCGTGCCCCGGCGGTGGCGAACTTCGGACGGCATCCCACGGTGGGCGCCGCCGAGGAGCCGCTGCTCGAGGTGCATGCCCTTGACGACCCCCCGCCCTTCGAGGCGGGTGACACGACGCACGTTTACTTCGAAGCGTTCGTGCGGCCGGAGACGGCGTTTGAATCGATCGAGGAGCTGAAGGAGCAGATTCGACGGGACGTGGACGAGGCCCGCGAGGCCTTCCGCGAGGTGGACCCCCCGGCCGCGCTGCCGACCGGATTGGTTCATCCCTCGCTGTCCGGCTCCTGACGCCGCTTTCGGGTTCGACACGAGGATCCAAGGGAGGTTGACGCTGATGGCACAGGACGCAGAGACCCGGCGAGAGCTGGTGGAAGAGTTCCAGCAGCACGAGGACGACACGGGATCCCCGGAGGTTCAGATTGCCCTGCTGACCGATCGGATCCGGGAGCTCACGGAGCACGTCACCGAGAACCCCCAGGATCACTCCAGCCGCAAGGGGCTCGAACAGATGGTGGGGAAACGGCGTTCGCTGTTGAAGTACCTGCGTGATCAGGACGTGGAACGCTACGAGGACGTGGTGGAGAAACTCGATCTTTAACACGATACGCAAGGTGTTTTTTACCCACAGGAGGTCATAACACGATGGAATTTTCAGGAACCCTGCAGGTCGGGGGCCGGGAACTTACGC
>CAZEBV010000186.1:3312-4301 GCA_964510695.1 uncultured bacterium | reverse complement strand
CCCGCGAGCTTGGCAGCCGGGAGATTACCGTCAACTGCGTCGCCCCCGGCTTCATCGACACGGACATGGTCGAGGACGTGGACCTGGAGGATCTTCCGGGCCGGGTTCCGCTGGAGCGCGCCGGCCGACCCGAGGAGGTGGCGGCCCTGGTGGGGTTCCTCTGCTCGGACGCGGCCTCCTACATCTCCGGGGACGTCATCACCGTGGACGGTGGCGTGACGTGAACGAGCGCGTGGTCGTCACCGGGATGGACGGGTTGAGCCCGCTCGGGGGGGACTGGGAGACCGTGCGTGAGGGGCTCCGGAACGGAGGCTCGGGCGTGAGCTATCGGTCCGAGTGGGAGGATTACGAGGGGCTGGAGGTGCGGGTGGCGGGGGCCCTCCCCGAGGGCGCCTTCGAGCCCGATTTTCCCCGCCGTGCCACCCGGAGCATGGGCCGGGTGGCGCTGCTGGCGACCCACGCCACCCGACGGGCCCTGGACCGAACGGGGCTGCAGGACCGGGACGAACTCTCCGACGGGTCGACGGGGGTTTCCTACGGGTCCACGATGGGCAGCGAGGAGGCCTCCCATCGTTTCTTCCATCAGATGCTGGACGAACACACCGTCGAGGGCATCAAATCCGTGGATTTCCTGAAGCTGATGAGCCACACCGTGCCGGCCAACCTGTGCCAGTTCTTCGGGATTAACGGCCGCATGATTCCCACGACGAGCGCCTGCACGTCCGGCAGCCAGGGGGTCGGCTACGGGTACGAGGCCATCCGGCACGGGAAAGTCGACCGCATGATCACCGGCGGAGCCGAGGAACTCGTGGTGGCCGCGGCGGGGGCCTTCAACATCATGTTCGCGGCCTCGACCCGAAACGACGACCCCGCCGGGGCCTCCCGCCCGTTCGACCGGGACCGGGACGGCCTGGTCGTGGGGGAGGGGGCGGGCCCGCTGGTGCTCGAACGCCTGGCGTCCGCCCGGGCCCGAGGGACCCGTATCCACG
>CAZEBV010000186.1:2717-3302 GCA_964510695.1 uncultured bacterium | reverse complement strand
CACGCGGAGATCCTCGGCTTTGGCTGCAACACGAACGGGAAGCACGCCACCATCCCCGACGCCGGCTCGATGGCGTCCGTCGTGGAACTCGCCCTGGAGGAGGCCGGCCTCGAGCCGGAGGACATCGACTGCGTCAACGCTCACGCCACCGCCACCGAGCGCGGGGACATCGCCGAGAGTCAGGCCCTGGAGGACGTGTTCGGCGGCGGGACCCCGGTCAGTTCCCTGAAGGGACACATGGGCCACACGATGGGAGCCTGCGGGGCCCTAGAGGCGATCTACGCGATCCGTTCGATGGAGGAAGGGTGGGTTCCGCCCACCCGAAACCTGGAGGAGGTCGACGAACGCTGCGGCGACGTGGATTACGTGCGAAACGCCCCCCGCGACGTCGACGGTGAGATCCTGATGACGAACAACTTCGCCTTCGGGGGCGTCAACACCTCGTTGATCCTGCGCGTGGGGGAGCCGGATTCGTCGTGAAGGACACCGACGTGGCCGTGGTCGGCGGGGGACCCTCCGGCTCCTTCCTGGCGGCCCACCTGGCCCGCCGGAGCCTCTCGGTGGACGTCTTCGAGAAGGAGAGTT
>CAZEBV010000186.1:0-2707 GCA_964510695.1 uncultured bacterium | reverse complement strand
CACCGCGAACCGCTTTCGACAGCTCTCCGGAGACGTGGTGATGGACGGCCCGGAGAGCCGGATGCGGGCGGATCGGGTCCACGACTTCGGAGACGCGGGCCGAGTGCAGGCGTGGGGCTCGGTGGACGTCTTCGAGAAGGAGAGTTTTCCCCGCTTCCACGTGGGACAGTCGCTGCTTCCGATGTCGATCCCCCTGCTGGACGGGATCGGGGTCGACCTCGCCGGGGCTTCCTACGCGTTTCGCAAGGAGGGGGCGCTTTTCTACGAGAGCGAGCTGGAGGAGATGCGCCGCTTCGACTTCGACACCACGCTGGACGGCACCTTCACCCACGCCTACCAGGTCGAACGCGGCCCCTTCGACCGGGACCTGGCCGACCGGGCCGGCGACCACGGCGCGTCGGTTCACTACGAACGCACCGTGGACGACTGGGAGGAGGACGAGGAGGGCGTCGAGGTTCAGGGGGAATGGGGACGCTGCCGGGCCCGATACCTGGTCGACGCCACCGGACAGCGGGCGCTCATGGCCCGCAAGCACCGCAGCTTCCGCCGCATCGACGAGTTCGGCAAAATCGCCAGCTTCACCCTGTTCGGGGACGTCACCAACGACCTCTTCCGCACCACCTTCCGGCACGGGGACGTCCTGGTGGTCACCTTCCCCGACGCCTGGGGCTGGTGCATCCGTCTGCCCGACGACAAAGCGAGCGTGGGCCTGGTCGAGAAGAACCCCGTCTCCGGACGGGGGGCCGAGGAAGCGCTGCTGAGCCTCCGGGAGAGCTGTTCGCTGATCGATCGTCTCCTGGCGGGCGCGAACCGCCTGGATCCCTACCGGCGGACCTCCAACTACAGCTTCATCAACGAGCGGCCGGCCACGCGCCGGACCGTGGCCCTCGGGGACGCCTACGTTTTCCTGGACCCCATTTACGCCTCGGCCATCCACCGGGCCCTCTACTCCGGCCGGAGGCTGGCCGAGCGCATCGAGCGGGCCGCCGAGCGGGACGGTCCCCTCAGGCTCGAGTCCTACTTCGAGGAGATCGACGTGGCGACCCGGGTCTTCGTGCGCATGATCCACAAGTTCTACCACACCCGGTGGATCCAGAACATGTTCTTCGCGCCGAACCCGCCCGAACGGACCCGCCGCGAGATCACCACCATCCTGGCGGGGGACGTCTGGCGGGAGGACAACGAGTACCAGCAGCTTCTCCTGGAGGCTTCTTCCCCTGCGTATCCCTCCGGAACCCACGAACGACGGGAGGCCACACCATGACGACACTCTCGCGGCGAACCTCGAGGTGGATCGCCCCGGCCGCGTGCCTGGTTCTTTTGATCCTGCTTTCGGGCTGCGCCATGACCGGCGTCCGACAGCGCGCCGTTTCCGCCCACGAGGTCTACAAACACCCCGCCTCCTTTCACCGGGGCAAGCTGGTGAAACACGGTGTCACCGTGCTGGCTCCGCAGCTCAACGTGGGTCAGAAGGCCATGGGGCAGGTCTTCCTGGAGAGCCTGCTCGAATCGATGGACCGCCGGCTGGACCCGGCCGGCAAGAACCAGGTCGGACTGATTCATCCCTACCGGATCACCCGGTCCATCAACGGGGACAACCTCACGGCCGACTACGCCCGCATGATCCAGCAGTACAACCACACGGGCATCCTGAGAGGGGACGTGCTGACCCGACTCCACGAGACGGCCGGCGTGCGCTACTTCGCGCTGCCGATCCTGATGAACTTCCAGGAGAAGGACTACCCCCGGCTGACCCCCTTCGGGTTCCGGATGATCAACACCGCCCGGGCGACCGCCCGGTTCCAGCTTCAAATCTGGGACAGCCGGACCCAGCGAATCGTCTGGGAGGGCACCTCCGACCTCACCATGGCCCGGGACACGTTCCTGGAGGAACCCATCCGCTTCAGCGAGATCGTCTCCGAAACCTGGGACGCCCTGATCGAGAAAATGCCCGACTCACCGGCTGACGCCTGACCGCCTCTTCCCGCCCGCTTCCGTCCTTCCGGACGCCCGCCCCTCCCCCCCTTCACAGGATCTCCCCCGACCCACTGGACGAACCAATACAATTAGTGTTTACTCTGACGTGTCTTAAAAACAAGACACGTCTCTGCTGACCCAGGGGGGGAGGTCGCGGGACCTTGAAACTGTGGGATCTTCTCGGCGTGCTCGCCCATCGGAAGAAATTTCGAATTCTGATCTGTCTGATGGAGCAGTCGACCTCCCCTCAACAGCTCGCCCGGATTCTCGATCTCAACCCCAGTACGGTGCGTACGCTGCTTCGGGCCCTCCGGAGGGCCGGGTTCGTCGACTACCGCACGTTCGGGCGTTTCCACGTCTACCATCTCGTCTCACCCCTTCCGGGGCCGATCCACGAACTGCTACTGTTGCTGGTTCAGCTGGAGGACGTCAAGCTACAGCCTGAGGTACCGGAGAACGAGGAAGCCGTTGATTGGATGGACCTCTGGGACGCCCGGATTCGATACGCCAGCCGGGCGACCTGGGAGCTTCTCAGGGTGCTTCTCAAACCGAACACCACCGGGGGACGGATCCGCGAATACGAACAGCGCGAGCCCCTCCTTCGGGAGCTCGAGGAGGACATCCGTCACCTGAAGCAGGAACTCCGGGATTCGTCCTGACGGGTTCCCTCCCGTGCTTTACACCGGTGTCCCGACGAAGTCCCCGCGCCCGGAGTGCTCCGGGCGTGTCT
>CAZEBV010000185.1:0-4308 GCA_964510695.1 uncultured bacterium | reverse complement strand
CGGAGGACGCGCAGCACGTGCGGGGTACGCCGCCGCACGAAAAGGTCTCCGAACAGCCCGCTTGAAACCCCGAAATCCCAGAACCGCTTCATGCGGGCGGGCGGATCGTCGTCCCGGAAGGGGGGCAGCCAATCGGAGAGAGCCACTGTGATCACCGTCCCTGGATGATTGGGGAATGCCGGGACCGAGTCCCGATGATCATCGGCCGGGGGGGGTCAGGCTTCATGGTACCGAAAGGTAGCGCTCCCCGGAGAGGAGGTGGTTTCTGACGTAGTCGCGGATCCCCTCCTCGAGGGAGACGAAATCGCGGTCGAAACCGGCCTCACGCAGGTTCGTCAGGTCGGCCTCCGTGAAATACTGGTACTGGTCCCGGAGTTTTTCGGGCATGTCGAAGTACTCGACGTTTCCCTCCGGGGCCGCGTGCTTCAGCACGGCCCGGGCCATGTCGTTGAAGGAGCGTGCCCGCCCGGTGCCCACGTTGAAGATCCCCGCCGTATCGGGGTGATCGTGGAAGAAAAGGGTGGCCTCCACGGCGTCCTTCACGTAGAGGAAATCCCGTTTCTGTTCCCCGTGTTCCACCCCCTCGCGGTGGGACCTGAACAGGCGGATGACCCCTCGATCCCGGGCCTGCTCGAAGCCCTTGTGGACCATGCTGCGCATGTCCCCTTTGTGGTATTCGTGGGGGCCGTACACGTTGAAATACTTCAGGCCGACGATCTCGTCGAGCCACCCCCGCCGGCGGGCGTGACGGTCGAAGAGGTGCTTCGAGTAAGCGTAGGGGTTCCGGGGACGCAGCTCGTCAAGGCGGTCCTCCTCGTCCCCGTAACCCTCGTCCCCGTCCCCGTAGGTCGCCGCGCTGGACGCGTAGATGAACCGGGCGCCCCGCTTCAGGGCCCAGCGGGCCAGGTCCATCGTGTACCGGTAGTTGTTCTCCATCAGGTACCCCACGTCGTCCTCGGTGGTCGCGGTTCGGGCCCCCAGGTGAAACACCGTGTCGACCGAGGGGCCGTCGGCACGGCCGTCCAGGCGCTCCCGGAACCGCTGTTTATCCTGGTAGTCGTGGAAGTCCAGCCCCCGGAGGTTCTTCCATTTGGAACCCCGCTCGAACCGATCGACCACCAGGATGTCACGACGACCGCGGCGGTTGAGCGCCCAGATCAGCGTGCTTCCGATGAACCCGGCTCCACCCGTGACAACGATCATCCTGGGACCTCCTCGACCTTCGGTCTATCCACCGTCCGGCTTGGGAACGCCCCTCGACCCGTTCGATAATGGGACAAAGAATGCCCTCCGATCACGGAGGGTTCCAGCCTTCTGTGGCCCGGGACGTGACAGGGATGAGCCGTGCCGTGTTTCTGGACCGTGACGGAACCATGATCCGGGATAAACATTACCTCGGGGACCCCGAGGGGGTGGAATGGTTCCCCGGGGCCCGAAAGGCCCTCCGACGACTGCACGAGACCGGGTACCGGCTGGTGGTGGTGACGAACCAGTCCGGGGTGGCCCGGGGTTTGATCGAGGAGCGGGACGTTCGAAGCGTCCATGAACGGATACGGAGGGACCTCCGCGATTGCGGGGTGCCGCTCGCGGGGATCTATTATTGCCCCTACCTGGCCGACGCCCCGTGCGCGGAGTACCGCCGGGAGAGCCCGATGCGTAAACCCGCCCCCGGCATGCTGCGGCGCGCCTCCCGTGAACTCGACCTGACCCCCGGTGCCTCCTACATGGTAGGGGACAAACCCTCCGACGTGGAGGCCGGTCGTCGGGCCGAATGTACGACCGTTCTGGTGCGAACCGGCGAGGGGAGCCGGGCCCTGGAGGAATGGGATCCCGGCGACCCGAAGCCGGACGCCGTGCGGGACGATCTGTCCGGGGCCGTCGAGTGGATCCTGCGTGACGGGGAAGCCCCGGGGGGGATCGTTGAAAATTGACGCCCCCCCGGGGCTGAAGTACCCTTTAAAGGTCCGAAGGTCCGGGTTTAATTTGCCCCGTTTCGGGGGATATGACCCACACATGGGAACCGCCTGCCTGGTCATTCTCGGCCCGACGGCGGCCGGGAAATCGGAGTTTCTCTACGAGAACCTCCGGGATTATCCCCTTCACGTCATATCGGCCGACTGCATGGAAATCTATCGGGGGTTTGACGTGGCCACCGGCACGCCGTCCCCCTCCCGGCTCGCGGTGTTTCCGCACACGGCCGTGAACGAACGCCCCCCCTCCGAGGATTACAGCGTCGCCGATTTCCTGGATCGTGCGGACGACGGGCTCCAAAAGGCCCGCCGCGAAGGTCGGATGCCCGTGGTCGTGGGGGGTACGGCGATGTACGTGCAGGCGTTCCTCTTCGGCCTGGATGATATGCCCCCGGCCAACCCCGAGTATCGCCGGGGTCTTCGCCGGTTCGTCGAACAGCGCGGGGGGGAGGCCCTTCATCGGCGGCTTCGCCAGGTGGATCCCCCGGCGGCCGAGAAGATTCACCCCAACGACCACCGACGGGTCATCCGGGCGCTCGAGATTTTCCACGAGACCGGACGGACGAAAACACAGCTAACCCGGGACGAACGGACGGTTCGTGAGGACGTGGAGCCCACCGTGATCGGCCTGTCTCGTCCCCGCGAGGAACTCCACGACCGTGCCGAAGCCCGGGTCCACAGGATGCTGGAGGAGGGGCTCGTCGAGGAGGTTCGCCGGCTTCGAAAGGACGAATCACCCGGCAAAACCGTCCGTCAGGCCATCGGTTTCGAGGCCACCTCCCGTCACCTCGACGGAGAGATCGACCGGGAGGGGCTCGTCGAGACCATGGTCGAGAAAACCCGCAGCCTGATCCGCAAGCAGACCAGCTGGTTCCGTCGGCTGCCCGTGGATGAATGGTTTCATCCCGACCACGATCGAGAGGGGTTGATCCGGACCGTTGACACGCAACTCGAACGGGCAACCGTCGCTTGATCGGGCCCTCGTCGTCGCGATCAGCGGCTGGCGTGTCTCTGATTCCACCCTGGAGGAGGAGCTCAAGGAACTCGGGCATCTCTGTCTGACGGCGGGGGCCCGGATGGAGGACATCGTGATCCAGGAGCGCCGTAAACCTCATCCCGGCACCATGATCGGCCCCGGGAAGGTGGAGGAAGTGGCCGGGAAGGCCGAGGGCATGGACATGGTGGTCTTCAACGAGAACCTGAAACCAGCCCAGCACAACTCGCTTCGCAAGGCTCTGCCGGTCCGGGTCCTCGACCGAAGCGACCTCATCCTCGAGATCTTCGCCCAGCGCGCCCAGACCCGTGACGCCAAGCTCCAGGTTGAACTGGCCCAGCTGCAGCACAACCTCCCCCGAAAGCGAGGATGGGGGTGGGCCCTGGCTCGACTGGGAGGCGGCATCGGCACGCGAGGACCGGGTGAACAGAAGGGGACGATCAAGGAACGGGACATCCGGCGGCGCATCCATCACCTGGAGGAGAAGGTCGAGGAGATCCGAAAACAGCGCCGGACCCAGCGAAAGCGCCGCCGCGCGGTGCCGGAGGTCAGCCTGGTGGGCTACACCAACGCCGGGAAATCCACCCTGCTCGACGCGTTTTCCCCGACCAACGTTCGCAAGGAGGATCGGCTGTTTGCGACCCTCGACACGAAAACCCGCCGCGTCCACCTCGAGGGCGATCGGTACTTCCTGATGACGGACACGGTGGGGTTCATTCAGCGGATGCCGGATAAGCTCATGGAGGCCTTCAAGGCCACCCTGGAGGAGGTCGGGCGGTCCGATTTCATTCTCCACCTGGTGGACATCAGCAGCAGCCGGGTCGAGGCCAAGATGGAGACCGTCAACCGGGTGCTCCGCGAACTGGACCTCATGGATACACCCCGTCATCGGGTGTTCAACAAGATCGACCGGGTCCGGGACGGCGTCGTGGAGCGGTATCGGAGTCAGTACCCCGACGCTCATTTCGTGTCCGCCGAAACCGGGGAGGGGTTGACGGAGTTGAAACGAGAGATATACCGTTACTTCCTCGATCACAACCGCGTTGAGAGGCCTGATTACGCCAAGAGCCTTCCGCTCGAAGGAGCGATTTCGGCGTGATTCCATGGCAGACCGTCCACGCAATGGGACGACTCCTCGAGGATGGAGGTCTTTCGGAAATTGAATTTGAGGACGGAACCTCCCGTGTACGCCTCAACCGAACGCAGGAAGCAGCTCCCGTGGTAGCGCCCGAGACGTCAGGCACGGAGGAACCGTCCGAGGGTGGAGGGGAAGCCAGCGAGGACGAATGGCTTCACATCGAGTGCCCCATGGTGGCTCCCCTCTACGAGTCCCCTGCGCCCGAC
>CAZEBV010000184.1:0-4315 GCA_964510695.1 uncultured bacterium | reverse complement strand
CAGGTGCACGGGGCGCTGCTTGATCGCCCGGAACAGATCCCGGGCGGGCTCCTCGAGCGCCACCCTCCGCTCGGGGGGTCGATAGGCGCCCTCGAGCTGGAGGAAGTCGATCACGTCCTCCGGGGACTCCACGAGGCCGGCTCCCTCCTTGATCAGACGATGGCATCCCTCGTGGCGTTCGTCCTGGACGGATCCCGGGACCGCGTAGACTTCCCGCCCCTGCTCGACGGCCCGTGAGAGCCCGCTGATGATTCGGTTTCGCGCCGGAAAATGGTCGCGCTTCGGCCCGGCTTCGGGAGGATATTCGCTCACCAGAAGGCCCCGTTCGGCGATCGTGGACTGAAGCTCCCGGTGTCGGTGGGGATAAACTCGCTCGAGGCCGTTCCCGAGCACGGCGACCGTGCTGTGCTCCCCCCGCTCGAGGGCACCCCGGTGGGCCGCTCCGTCGATGCCGGCCGCCAGGCCGCTGACCACGGTTACCCCGAACCCGGCGAGTCCGGCCGCCAGCCGGGAGGCGATCGTTCGGCCCGCCGGAGAGGCGCTTCGCGTGCCTACGATGGCCACGCAGGTGCCCTCCAGGGCGGAGAGGAACCCGCGGTAAAACAGCGCCGGCGGGGGATCGTAAATGTTCGCAAGCAGGGACGGATAGGCTGCGTCGGCGCCGCTCAGCACGCCGATGCCCCGCTCGGCGAGCCGCCCGGCGGCCGCCTCGGGATCCCAGCGATCGAGGGCGTCCCGAAGCCGTTCCCGGCGTGTGTCCCCGATTCCATCGGCGTTCAGCGAACTCAGACGATCGGGGTGGTCGAAGAGCTCGAGGGCCGAGTCGATCTCGTCCAGGAGGGACTGGAAGTTGCGGGGGCCGATCCCGTCGGTCTGTGCGAGCAGCGCCCGGGCGACGGACTCCCGGGAGCGCTCGGTCACGTCACGCCGCTCCGCGAATCCCCGGCTGACGAAAGGAAGGAGAAAGCGCTGTTTCGAGGGCCGCGGGACGAATCGGCCTCCCCGCGGTTCTCACCCGGTTTACTCCAGCGGCTGGGTGGTGTATTCGAGCAGCGGGTTGTCGTCCGTGAGAATCAGGCTGGTGCCCGTGTCGAACCCCTGGTCGTAGGCCTGCAGGGAACGCCAGAAGCGGTAGAAATCGGGATCCTTCTTGTGGGCCCGGGCCACGATTTCGATCCGGCGGCGCTCGGCCTGTCCGAGGATCTGTTCACGCTGGCGGCGGGCGTTGGAGAGGATCTCGTCCTCACGCCGCTGGACCTCCCCGAGGATGCGCCGCTTGGTGCGCTCCCCCTGGGCGCGGTAGCGGCGGGCGATGCGTTCCCGCTCCGCGTTCATCCGGTCGTAGACCTGCTTGCGGACCGACTCCGTGTAGTTGAGCTGGGTGATCATCAGGTCCACCAGCTGGATGCCGAACTGGTCCCGAAGCTGTCGACCGGCCTCCTCCTCGATGGAGCGGATCATGTCCATGCGTCCGTAGCGGATCTTGTCCGCCTCGACCTCCTCCTCCCCCACGGCCTGCAGCATCTCCTCGACGCGCTCGTCCAGCTTCAGGTCCTGGTTGCGCACGGCCTCGATCAGCCGGGTCTCGGCGATGTGGTCCTCCAGGGTCGAGATCAGCACCCCGTCCATCCGGTCCTGGGCGAACCGCGAGCTGGGGCCGATGGCCTCGTAGAAGCGCACCGGGTCCAGGATCCGCCACCGTGAGGCCGAATCCACGAGCAGCGTCCGCAGGTCCCGGGTCGCGACCTCCTTCTTTTCCCCGTCCCAGTCCAGCAGCCGCGCGTCGAAGTAGTGCACGTTGTCCACGAAGGGGACCTTCAGGTACCAGCCCGCCCCCTCGTCGACGGCAATGGGATGGGTGTCGGGGTACTGGCTTCGCACGTAGTCGATCTGCTTTTCGTCGATGGCCGGATCCTCGTCGTCCCGCCCGGCCACCACCCCTCCCGGCGCCTCGTAGAAGCCCGAAACCACCACCCGCTGGACCTCCCCGAACCGGGTGATGACGGCGCTGTGCGTCTCGGGCACGATGAAGATGGCCCCGGTCAAGTAGGCCAGAATCGGCACCAGAAGGATCAGGGCCGCGAGCCCGGCCAGCAGCCTTATGTTCATATCAGCGGCCACCTCCGCCGGGCGCGAGGTTCTCGCCCTCCATGTTCATGTGAGGCAGCACGGAGGGAAGCTCGTCGTCAACCACGTAGACGCTGCCGGCCCGGTCGAGCACCGTCTCCATGCGCTCCAGGAAAAGCCGATCCTCGGTCACGTCCGGCGCGTTTCGGTACTCCATCAGCACCCGGTTGAACCGCTCGTAGTCCCCGCGGGCGAGGTTGATCATCGCGGCGCTGTCCCCCTGGGCCTCCTCGACGATCTTCTCGGCGGTCCCCTTGGCCTCGTTGATGACCTGCTCCCGCTCCTGCTCGGCCTCGTAGCGCAGCCGATCGCGGTCCTGGCGGGCGCTGTCGACCTCCTTGAAGGCCGGGATGACCGGCTGCGGCGGTTCGGTGGACTGAATCAGAAGATCGTCCACGTAGATGCCCGAGTTGTATTTGTTCATGATCCGCTGCATCTCTTTTTTCACGTCCTGGGCGATCTGGACGCGGGCCACGGTAATCACGTCGGTGGCGTCGAAGTCCCCGACGATCCGGCGCACCGCCTCCTCGCTGGCGTCCCGGATCAGCCGCTCCTCGTTCTGCACGTTGAACAGGTAGTTTCGGGGCTGCTGGCGGCGGTAGTGAACCACCCATTCCACCCGGGCCACGCCCAGGTCCCCCGTCAGCATCAGGGCCTCGTTGTCGTAGCCCTCCCGGACCCGGCGAGACTGCACGGCGGCCTCCCGGGTCCGGAACCCGAACTCCTTCGTGAAGACCCTCTGGGTGTTGACCACGTGAACGGTCTCGATCGGGGCCGGCCACTTGGCGTGCAGCCCCGGGCCGGCCAGCCGCTCGTAGGCACCCAGGCGGAGGATGACCGCCTGCTCGTCCCGGTCCACGGTGAACACGACGGTGGAGGCGGAGTAGGCCACCAGGACCGCCGCCACGATCACGAGGATCGCGACCGGGTTGGCCCGAAGCCAGTCCAGGACTCTCCCGGCGAGTTCGTCCAGCGTCAGTTCGTCGTCCACGTATGGATCCTTTCCGTTCGAGCGGATCGCCGCGCGTTCCCCCAATGTAACCCCTGAGGGGCTGGGCGCAAGGGGTGCGGGGTTGTAAGAAAGGAAATTGCCGGCTCGGTTTGAGCCGGGTCACAGTCTAAGGTTCAACGCGCCAAAGACCAACGCTGATCCCGGATCGACGGACCCGGGATCGGCCGGCAGGGAAACCCGACCGACCAATCAGGCGGCGCGGGCGGCCCCCTGCAGGCGCTCGAGGTGATCCTCCGACAGGCGGACGTCGCCGACGTCGACCTCCGGTTTGGCGGCCCCGTGGAAGTCCGTCCCCCCCGTAATCAGAAGATCGTGCTGCTCGGCCAGGCGGCGGTAGGCCTCCCGCTGGGCGTCGCTGTGGTCGGGGTAATAAACCTCGATCCCGCGAATCCCCATCTCCACGAACCGTCCCAGCACCCCGTCCTCCCCGTCCATGCCGTAGTGGACCGGGTGGGCCAGCACCGGCACGCCGCCGGCGTCGCCGATCCGCCGGATCGCCTCCTCGACGGACATTCGTTCCTTGGGGACCTCGTCCAGGGGCTTCCCCTTCCCCAGGAACCGCTCGAAGGCCGCGCGGAAGGACTCCACCGTACCGCGCTCCACGAGGGCCTGGGCCACGTGGGGTTTGCCCATCAGGTTGCGGCCGGTCTGCCGCTGGATTTCCTCGAACGAGATCGCCACGTCGAAGTCCCGCTGAAGCACCTCCACCATGCCCCGGACTCGATCCTCCCGGGCCTGCTGGAAATGCTGCAGCCGTTCGACCAGGGAGGAGGAGCGCCAGTCGACGTAATACCCCAGCACGTGGTAACGCCCGCTTTCGTCCTCGCAGCTGAGCTCCACGCCCGGCACCAGTTCCAGGGGTCGGGAACGGGCCGCCTCGACCAGCGGCTCCATCCCGGCCACCGTGTCGTGGTCGGTCAACGCGAGGGCACGCAGCCCGGCCTCGCAGGCCCGATCGACGATTTCGGAGGGGGAACAGGATCCGTCGGAAAAGTAGGAGTGAACGTGCAGGTCGGCCCCGTGGGGGGAGGAAGACGAATCAACCGCGCCGTCGGCCGGGGCCGTCAGACGAGGTACCTCCCCTGCCAGATGTCCCCTTCGATCATCCGGGCGTAGGCATCGTGGTTGTGGATCGACTCGTAGCTGTTGCAGTCGATGTAGAAATCGTTCATCAGC
>CAZEBV010000183.1:0-4325 GCA_964510695.1 uncultured bacterium | reverse complement strand
CTGAAGAGGCCGAGGGGGACGAGGCTGCGGACGTCGAGGACGCCGACGCCGAAGCGGAGACGGAGGTCGAGGAGGGGGACGAAGTCCCCGAAGCGGCCGAGGAAACCGCAGAACCCGAGCCGGAGGCGAGTATCACTGACACAGGGGCTGGACATGCCGCCGGGGAGCCCCCCCCGCCCGCGGAGGCCGACGCAGCCGACGCCGCGGCGGCCGAAACCGGCGCGGCCGCAGAAGCCGGGGAGGAGGACGGGGTCCCCGAGGACGCTCAGGAGGAGGCCGAGGACACCGACGACGCCGCGGAGGACGAGGAGGAAGAAAAAGACGGGCGTCCACCCGGGGAACGTCTTGAAGGGTACGGTCAGCTGAAGGAACAGCTGCGCTCCGAGTCCCGGGAGGAACGCCGCCGGGAAGCCCAAAAGCAGGCCGAGGAGGAGGCGGAGGGGGACGAAGTCCCCGAGGAGACCGAAGACGCCGAGGACGAGGTCCCCGACGAGGTCGAAGACGCCGAGGAAGCTGAAGACGAAACCCAGGCGGAGGCCGACGAGGAGGATGCCGAGGAGCTCGAGGAACCGGCCGAACCGGAGATCTCGGTCTTCGATCTCGCCCAGGATCTCAACGAATCCCTGCTGGATCTGATCGAGGTCCTTGACACGGAATTCGAAACGCGTATCAGCGATCCGGACGACATGGTGCCGCCGGACCTCGAACGGGAAATCCGCTCCTATTACTCCGCCGACGGGACCCCGGCCGGGGATGAGGGGAGCGCCTCCGACTCCGCCGCCCCGGAGGGGGAGGCCGAGGAGGAAGAACAGCCCGAGGCCGCCGGGGTGGATGAAAACGGAGAGGTGGAGGACCTGGGGCGCTTTCGGGTTTCAGTCCTGCAGGACCTCGACCCGGATCCGCTCGAACAGCTGGTGCGCCAGTCCTCGGTCCAAAAGCTCGAGGAGGGAGAACAGCTCTTCGATCAGGGCGATGAGGATTCGGACGCCTTCTACCTGGTCCTCGAGGGGAGCATCGACATCGAGAAGGAGCTTCGCAACGAGGTCGAGACGGTCAACGTCATGGAACCCGGGGAGATCTTCGGTGAATACGGCCTGTCGACCAACAACCCGCGTCAGGCGGCGGCCCGGGCCGGTGAGGAAAGCGAAGTCCTGAAGGTGTCCCGTTCGGCCCTGGAGCAGCTGCAGGCGTACGACGCCCAGGCTCACGTGGTCCTTTACGAGTCGATGCTCGAGGTCCTCGCCCATCGGTTCCAGACCTACGCGGAGGAGGTCGAAAACGGGGACGAACTGAACGAGCTGTTCAGCTAACCTCCCGTTTCCCTTCCCGTCCGACGCCCTTCCTCCCTGTTTTTTGTTTAGGCCCGCCCCCCTCAGTCGCCGAAGCGTTCCCGGTATTCTTCGAGTACGGTGTCCCCCCGGCCGAGAACCCTTCCGTTGATCAGGATCACGGGCACCGTCGCCTCAGGGGTCACGTAGCCGGGCCGGGCGTGGTACCAGAGCACCACCCCGGTGTCGCCGTCCCCTTCGTGCCGTTCGACGCGAAGCGGCCGGGAAACGGTGTCCGAATCCAGGGGATGAACCCGGTAGGTCACCGAACCACGGCCCATCAAATCGTGGACCTCCCGCTCGGTCATGCCCACGTTTATTCGTTCCAGACGGGATCGAGTCTCCCGGGCCACCCGGTCGAGGTCCGGCTGGGGGAATCCGCAGCCCGCCACAAGCACGACCAGCACCCCCGCGAGCGAAACGGCGAACTGGCGGACCATAAGGGGGGCGATCAGAACAGGCTGTACTGTTCGTTCAGCCGGTGTCGAAGCAGGCAGCTTCGGGTTCGATAATGACCGTCCGGGTAGTTCGAGAGTTTTTCGTTAAGAAGGAACTGCTGATCGATGGGGAAGAAAGAGAGCGCCAGACGGTTCAGGTGGCGGTAGGGACTATCGGGGTGCTGAAGGTCGTCGGGACCCGATAGACGACCCAGGAGATCCAGCCAGGCCCCCGACGCGGCGTGAATGGAGCCGCGTCGATCGTTGGGATCGTCCAGGCACTGCCGCGTGGCTCCCAGGAGCACGTCGAGAAGCTGCAGGAAAACGGAGTGAACCCGGTGTCCGTCGGGACGGTCGGGACGGGGGGACAGGTCGAGTAACTCGTCGGGGACCTCCTCCAGCGCCGGAAACCGTTCGAGTCGGGGCCAGACCGTTCGCCAGGGGAAGACGTTGCCCCCGGCGGGCCGCGATGCGTCACGGAAGGCTTTTTTGATGTGCAGGGATTCGGTTTCGTCGAAGCAGGCCTGGATTTCACGGGCCAGGGCGGTCAAAAAGAAGCGATGGTACTGGCTGCCGTTTCCGGAGGAGCCGTTGCCGGTCAGCAGAGTCCGGTCGAGGTTGTCGTGGTTGACCCCGAGCATCGCGAGGTGAAACCGGTCCTCGTCGTCCAGGGCCACGTGCCGAAGCCACTCCCGGGCCACGCCCGTGCGGGGGTCGTCAATGGTGGTCAGCTCCGTGAATTCCACGGGTCGAGCCGCTCCCGATGTCGGTGAGCGGGTGTGATCCGCCCGGACGTTCTCCAGGAGGTTGAAGGTTTCCTTCAGGTGGGACGTTGGAAGCAGGAGCACGCCGCAGTAGGCCCACCGTTCACCCCGCTCGTTCACGCGGGCCGGTCGGTCGTCCACGTACGCCACGAGCTCGGTGGGCGAGGTGGGTTCACCGAACATGGGACTGTCGCTCCAGGCCGTCGCTCGTTTGGAACCGTCGGTCGTTCGAGGATGCCTCACCTCAGGGTACGTACATCGTCGTGGAACCGCCGCTAATTCAGAGGGAACCGGACGGAGATTGAAGGGCCGCCCCGGCGCCCCGGTGCCGGGCGGACCCCCGGGAGAAGAGCGTCGTCCCCTCCACCGGCGGCCGGCTCAGCGGCCCTCCAGAAGATCCCTGAGGTTTCGGCTCGTGATCCTGCCCACCCGTTCCGGGGATAGACCGCGATGCTCCCCCACCACGGCCGCCACCCGGACGACGTCCTTGACCTCGTACGTGTCGGGAAGCGCGTCGGTGTCCAGGACCATCTCCTCGACCGGCCACCGCCGAAGAACGGCGCCGTTCACCTCCGGGGGACCCGTGAACACGCCGTTGCAGAGCGAGGGGTAAAAGCCCCGGTCACGCAGTTTTCGAGCCTGGTCGATCGTTCCGGAGAAGCAGTGCACGCCCCCCCGAGTTTCGGGGTGTTCGTCCAGGATGGAAAAGGCCTCCTCGAAGCCCCCCTGCACGTGGAGGACGAGGGGCTTGTCCGCCGCCCCGGCGGCCCCCACGGCCCGCCGGAAGAAATTTAATTGTTCCTCCCGGTGGTCGGGGTTGTTCTGGAAGTCGAGCCCGACCTCGCTGACGGCGTCCACGTCCTCCCGATCGACCATCGCCAGAACCGCCCGGCGCTGTTCTTCGTCCGTCTCCTGGACGAACCAGGGATGAATCCCGACGCCGGCCCGAAGGCTCCCGGGGTGACGGGCGGCCACCTCGATGGACGCCCGGGAACTGCGGGGGTCGACGCCCGCGTTGACCGCGAGGGTCACACCGGCGTCCCGTGCCTCACGAAGAACGCGATCGGCGTCCCGATGGGGGAACTGGTCCAGGTGAACGTGGGAGTCGGAGTACACGGTGCACCCCTCCGTGAGCGCGGGGTTGATCTCGTCCTCGGGCCGCCGGTGGCCGTCCCCCGGCCCGAAGTAGAGCGTACCGAACGCCCACCCCTGGGACCAGCCGGTAACGACCCCGTTTCGGGTTAGCCTTTGCGTACAGTACGATGATGCGGACGGATCGATTCCAATTCTCCGGGGAGCGGTCTGTTATTGCCTACGAACTCGACGTGATGGACGTTGACGAGGACATTCACCGGATGGCGCTTCCCACGCCCTTCGACGTGGGAACCGTGAACGGTTACCTTCTGCGGATGGATCCACTCACGCTGATCGATCCGGGACCCGGCATGGAGCCGGCCTGGGAGGCCCTCCAGGCCGGGCTCGATCGGCTTGGTTTCTCCCTGGAGGACGTCGAACGCATTCTGGTAACGCACCCTCACCTGGACCATTTTGGGCTCGCCGGACGCGTCCGGTCCGCCTCGGGGGCGACCCTCCGGGTCCATCCGAGGGCGAAGGACGACTTCAACGACTACGTCCGGCGTTACCGCCGGGACCGCGATTTTTTCGGCCCGTTCCTCGAGAGCATGGGAATGCCCGAGCAGGTGGTGTCCGTCGTTAACTCCCTGCCGGAGTCCTTCACCGAGCTGGCCGAACCCACCGAGGTGGACGGCCTCGTGCAGCCGGACGACCTCCTGGAG
>CAZEBV010000182.1:0-4351 GCA_964510695.1 uncultured bacterium | reverse complement strand
CACCCGGGAACCCGAGGTTCTGCCGGTGCCCTACCCGAACCTTCTGGTCAACGGTGCCAGCGGGATCGCCGTGGGCATGTCCACCGACATTCCGCCCCACAACCTCTCGGAGGTTCTCGAGGCCAGCATTCACATGGCCGATCTCAAGAACCCGGACCACGTTCACTGGGACACCCTCCTGGAGATCATCGAGGGCCCGGATTTCCCCACCGGCGGCAAGATCCACGTGGATCGTGAGGATCTCGAGGAGCTGTACCGTACCGGCGAGGGGCACTTCGAGATCGCCGGTCGATGTCATTCCGAGGAGATCAGCCCGAAGCGAAGCGCGGTGGTCATCGAGGAACTTCCCTACGGGGTCAACAAGTCCAAGGTGATCGACGAGATCGTCGATCTTGCCCAGTCCGACGAGGACCCGGGCATCTCCACGGTGCGGGACGAATCCGACCGCCAGGGGCTCAGGATCGTGGTGGAATGCCGGCTTAACCGCTCCGACGAGGTCGTGCTGAACAACCTCTACGAGAAGACCTCCCTGAAACGCCGCCAGCGATGTGCGTTCCTGGCACTGGACGACGGCGTTCCCAGAACCCTGGACCTTCGGGAGATGCTGGCACGGTTCCTCGAGTTCATGGACGAGGTGCTGGTCCGCAACACGCGGCGCCGCCGGGATGAGGCCGAGGATCGCCTGCACATCGTGCGGGGGCTGCTGAAGGCCCTGGTGGACATCGATCGGGTGATTGAAATCGTGAAGCAGTCCGACACCCCCGCCAAAGCCTCCGAGGCCCTGCAGCACGAGTTCGAGATGAGCGAGGAACAGGCCGAGGCCGTGCTGGACCGCCGGATCCGCTCACTGACCGGCCTTCAGCAGATGGAGATCGAACGGGAGAAGGAGCAGCTGCTGGACGACCTGGAGCGCTACGAGACCCTGCTTGACTCCCCGGAGGAGCGAGCCGACGTCATCAAGGGCTGGTTCCGCGAGGTGCGCGACGAATACGGGGAGGACCGTCGAACGGACGTGGTGCACGAGAAGCTAAAGCTGGACGTGGAGGATCTTCGGGCGAGCGAACCGGCCGTCCTGGCGTGGTATCCGGACGGTTACCTGCGCCGGGATCGCGGGGACCGATCCCTGGAGGAGCTGCCCGTTCCACCCCGCCAGTTCCTCTCCGCCGAGACGCTCGAGGAATGGGTGCTCTTCGACGCGAACGGTCAGGCCTACACCTTCCGAGTGTCGGAGGTGCCCGACGACCCCCGGGACGAGCGAGGGGTGCCCCTTCAGCAGATCAACTCCCACGTGGACGAGGTGGTGGGGATGGTTCCGAACGACATCCCCGCCGTGCTCGTGTTGAGCCGCGAGGGGTACGTGAAGCGGATGTCGGTGGAGGAGGAGGACGACTTCGAGTCGATCCGTCCAAGCGGGGTCAAATACACCCGTCTGGAGGAGGACGATCGCGTGGCGTCGGTGGTGCCCTGGGAGCCCGACCGTGACCTCGTGGTGGTCTCGGAGGACGGTCGCGGCATTCGCTTCGACCCCGAGGACCTGCGGCCCATGAGCCGCCAGGCCCGCGGTGTGACCGCCAAGAAGGGGAGTCCGGTCATCGGAGGAGGGCTGGTCGACGAAGACGACTTCCTGCTGCTTCAGGGGGAGTCGACCCGCGGGGCGGTCCGGGCCGGGGACCTGGATCCCCAGAAACGGGGGGGGAAGGGACGCTACCTGCTGAAACCCGGAAAATCGGACCGATTGACGGCGGTTCAGGTCAGCTCCGATCCACGGGCGTGCCGGGACGGCGAACTCATCGAGTTCACGAGTCGATCCAAGCTCGGCGGCGGAGGGGCCCGACAGGCGATCGACCACTTCGTGGTAAAACCCCGATGGAACCGTGCTGAATCCGCCGACTGAGCCGCCCTTCCTTCCCCTTCGATGAGAACCTTCCGGGCGGTCTGGGTCACCCTGTTCAACCTCGCCCTCATCCTGCTTCCCTGGGTGCTTGTGGTGGCCCTGATGGTGTATTTCGGGCAGCCCATGCTCAGTTTTTACCGGGATTATTTCCTGGGAAACCCGGTCCAGGAGATCGAGCGTCTCACCGCCGACCTGTCGGACCGTCCGGGACGGGAGCTTCCCTTCGAGCGTCTGGATCGACAGTATTCCGGCCTCGGGGCCCTCGAGTCCATGAGCGACACCGACCGTCGGGCCGTGCGTGTGTCGACGATCCAGCTCCATCACGCCGTGGTGAGCCGGGTTCAGGCGGGCGAGGTCCCGGCCCCGGCGCGTGACCTCGGGGATTCCTACACGGCGTTCCTCCGGAAGGATGTGCTCGGGCGCGTGTTTAACCGTCCCGATATGGTCCGGGAGCGCCTCCTGGGGGATTATCATCGGGTTCGCCGACTCAACACGCTGCCCTACCATCCGGCCCGGGGACTGGAGGCCTTCGTGGACAGCACGGACACGGCGGTCAACCTGATTGTGACCTACGGTGATCTCTACGCCGATCAGGTTACCTGCCGTCAGGTCTTTCAGATGGACTGTGACCGGGTCTACGAACGATCCGTTCGGGTGGTTGGGGATCGGGTGGGGCAGCACCTCACGGGATGGCCCCAGTTCGCACGCACCCTCCCGGCCCGGGCGTCGGTCATCAACCAGCGTCTGCCGGCTCTCCTCGAGGTCTTTGATCGCCTTCGTGGGCGGCTGGAGGGCTACCTGCGCTCCCCTCCCTGGAACGACCGGGATGGATTTCAGGCGGATTACCGAACGTTCCGGCGCCGCTACGAGGAGAACCTGCGCACCTGGTACCTCGATGCCCTGGAGGGCCTCGAGCTGGGCTCCCGCCGGTTCGGCCAGGAACAGTGGGAGGCGCGCGCGCAGGACCTAAAGGCCCTTGGAGCCCTGGAAACCATTATCCAGTCCAACGGTTCGGTGCGGGAGATTTTCCGGACCGAGGAGGTTCAGTCCCGTCGGGAGAAGCTCGTGCAGAACCTGCGGGAAACCCACCGGTGGGTTCGGGTGAACCGGGACTTCGACAGCGCCTTTCGGGTCTCGGAGGAGGACGTGGACCTTCTGGTTTCGACCCTGACGGCGTTCCCGAACGGGGCGGAAGCCCTCCGGGAGGACCGCCGGCTTCTGGATCGTCTCCGTGAGGTTCACTCGGGGCTCCGACAGGCCCTCGAGGCCGCCGATTACGATCGGCTGACGGAGCGGCTCGCCGACCTTAAGAACCGTTTGAGCTCCGAGGATCCGGTGGTCTGGAAGGTCATGCTGGAGCAGTTTTTGGTGCACTCCCGGGACCGTGTGACCCGCCCGTCCTGGCAGCCCGAAACCCAGGAGGGGCAGGAGGCCTACGAACGGCTCGTGCGACTCTACGGGGAACTGGGAAACGTCCTGAACCTGCAGGCGTTCGACGAGGACTGGGTGGAAGGGACCCTCGTGGCGCTGAAGAGCCGCCGGTTCAATCAGCTCACCTACGAACTGCGTCAGCGGCTGTCACGCTTCGAGCCCGATGAACGCGGGGCCGTCCGAACGCTTCTCGAGGAGCTGCTCGGGCTCGAGGACCTCACCGCTGCCCTGGAGACCCGGGCCGAGGAAGCCCTCTTCAGGACGGTGCTGGTGGAGAGGATCGTCCTGGGTGAGGATCAACTTTTCCGGGCGTTCCGGGACCGTGTCCACGGGAACGCCACCTGGCGGAGCCAGTGGGAGGACCTCGATGCTCTGCTTTCAGAAATCGAGGGACGTGACCCGAACGGGATCGTGGAGTCGGTTGATTTAAGGGACTACGTGAAGCGCTACGTCGGGTGGCTGGATCCCTTCCGGGACGACGGCCCGCTGGAGCGGCTCGTCTACCGGAAGGCGACGGATCGACTCGGGGAGCTGTTCCGGCGTCTTCACGGCTGGATACGGGTCCAGGTCACCGAACCTCCCCACCACGCCCGTGAAACCGGTCGGCTTCTGGACGCCCTGCCCGAGGTTCTCGCCGCGCTCGAGGACGCCCGTGAGCTGCCGGAGTTCGATCCGGCGGTCGACCTCACGGCCTGGCGAAGCGTCCTGGTGCTGCGGAGTACCCTCGATGGCCTCCGTGAGCCGGTGCGAACCATGAAGAAAGGCCAGCTCGTGGGGGGAGATCCGAAGTACGAGACCTACCGCCGGCGTCTGAAGGAGTTCCGCTACCGCTCCCTCCCCGAGTCCTACGACCCGGCGGTGGAGGAGGAGCGGCTTCGTTCGCTGCACGAATCGATCGTGGAGAAGGCCCGGGCCATCGAACGAAGCTCCCGTGAGGACTGGCTGGCGGGCTGGGGAGGACGCCTGCGGGGGGATGATATTCTCAGCCCCTGGGAGGCTTTTCTCCGGGAGATCCGTGACGCCACC
>CAZEBV010000181.1:0-4358 GCA_964510695.1 uncultured bacterium | reverse complement strand
TTGATCAGCACGGAGGGGGGCGGCCAGGCGCCGGGGACGGCGTGCGATAGATCCCGAACGCCCTCGGGTTCGTGAAAATCGATGGGAAGGACCACCGAATCACCGGGGTGCTGTTCGTTGAGTTCGTCGGCCAGCTCCCGGAGGGTCTCCACGTCCCGGGCGGCCAGGAGCGTGTTGAACCCCTCGGCGGTGAACACGTGGGCGAGGTGCCGCCCGAGCCCTCCGGAGGCCCCGGTGATCAGGGCCGTCTTATCGAACGCCTGCACGGTCGCCCGGCCCCTTCGGGGGTCTCATGACGGAGAGGGGGTGTTCAGTTCTTCGACCCGTTCGTACTGGCCCAGAAATTGATCCACGGAGCCTTCCACGAAGGCCCACTCGGTGCCGGCCTCGGGCCCCTCCGGGTCGAAGTTCGGGTCCTCCTGGTCCGGGTCCTCTTGCGTCAGGTGTTTGCTCTCGACGTAGAAACCCTCACGCACGGCGTCCATGTCCTCCTCCACCCGATACAATTTGAGCACGAACGCCTTCTCGTCGTGGTTGCTCACCCGCCAGAGACGCCGCGGGGACGCCTCGCTGAGGAAAAGGTGCTGGCGGGCGTCCAGAGCCATCTGCGAGTTCCAGGCAATCACCGTTGAACCCTCCCGTGACCGGCATTGTAGCTTATCCAGCGGGGCTGTCATTTGGGGGCGAACCACCCCGATTGAGGGGGGGACAAACCGACTGATACACTTTGTCCTCGTCGGGCATGTACCCGACATCCCCGTGTCCCACCGTCACCGCCAACCCACCAACCGGGACGATTCACCGATGGACGTCGGCGTTTACACACTGGGCTGCAAGGCCAACCAGTCCGAGTCCGAAACCCTGCAGCAGGAGCTTCTTCGCTACGGCTTCGACCTCGTGGATCCTCGGGAGGAAACGGCCGACGGGTACGTGCTGAACTCCTGTTCCATCACGGTCAGCGCCCAGGCCTCCGGACGCAAGATGGCCCGACGCTTCCGCCGCCGAAACCCCGACGCCCTCATCGTGTTCACCGGATGTTATGCGGAACTCAAGGGGGACGAACTGAGCGAGGAGCTGCCCGAGGTCGACTACATCGTCGGCACCGCGGACAAGTCCTCGGTGCCCCGTCTTCTGCTCGAGGAAGCCGACCCCGGCGGACTGAATCCCGCCGGGGGGGAATCCCGGGTGGCCTTCCGAAGCCGCAAGTTCCTGAAAATCCAGGACGGCTGCCGGGACTGGTGCACCTTCTGCATCGTGCCCCACGTCCGGCCGGAGCTTCACAGCCTGCCCCCCGATCGGGTCCTGGAGCGTCTACGCCGGCTGGACGGGGACGGCGGCTACAACGAAATCGTGCTCTCGGGCGTCCACCTGGGAGAATACGGGGTGGACCTGGAGGGAAACGAGAACCTCACACGGTTGACCCGGCGGCTGGCCGAGGCCGACCTCGACTGTCGAATCCGGTTCAGCTCCGTGGAACCCCAGGACGTCACGGCCGAGATGGTCGAAACGATCGCCGATCACGACCGCTTCTGCAACCATCTCCATCTGCCCGTTCAGAGCGGCTCGAACCGGATTCTCAACCGAATGCAGCGCAACTACGACCGGGAATACGTCCTGGACCTGGCGGAGGAATGCCGCCGGCACGACCCCGACTTCGCCCTGAACACCGACATCATCTGCGGGTTTCCCGGTGAAACCGAGGAGGACCACGAACGAACGCTGGAGCTGATCCGTTCGGTGGGGTTCTCACGCCTGCACGTCTTTCGCTACTCCCCTCGACCCGGCACGGCCGGCTCCAAAATGGACGACCCGGTGCACTCGAAGACCAAGAAAAAGCGCGTCCGGGAAACCATGGCACTCGGGGAGACCCTGCAGGCTCGCTACGCCGAGCGGTTCGAGGGACGACGGGACGAGGTGATCGTGGAGGACCGGCGGGCCGACGACGCGCCCGTGGGCTACACCGAGTATTATCTGCCCGCCCGGGTACCCGCGGACGTCTCACCCGGCGAACGAATCCCGGTCCAGCTGGGCTCCTTCGGGGGTGAGTACTTTGACTGCGAGGTGGTCGGGGAGGGCCCCTGAGGACCATCCGGGCCTCCTCCTGGCGCTTGCGGCGCTCGTGACCCTCCTGTCGGCCCAGCCCGTCCTCGCCGAGGAGACCGGGCCGCTCGACCCCGGCTTTTCGGGTTATCCGCTGATCTACGAACGGACGATGAACTTCAACCGTCCGTACCCCGACGTTGAAGCCCTTTACGTGAACCGACTTCGGGAGGAATCCCCGGCGGTCGAGGCGGGGCTGCGTCGTGGGAGCATGATCGTGTCCGTCGCGGACACCCCCGTGCGAACCCTCGAGGACGTCCGCTCGGTCATCACCCGCCACGTCGGTGAGACCGTCACGCTGGTGGTGCACACGACCACGGCCCGACACCGCAAACGACTTCGGGAGAATCCCCTGGCCCGACCCCGCGACGCGAACATCTACGAACGCCGGGAGCTTCAGGTCCATTACCGCCGCCCGGAACCCAGGCGATTCACGGTGGTGGCCGGACCCAACCGCCGTCTGTACCACCGCGTCGACCTCCAGCACAGCCCCGACACCCGGGGGCACACGACGTACCTGAACCCGGCCGAGGCCCGGAAGGACACCCTGGACCCCTGCCCGGTCTGTTTCCCCGGACGGGAGGCTTCCATTTTTGAGAAAGTGGTCACGGACGAACTCGCGGCTCCGGAAGGCATCATCCAGGGGCTCCTCCGAGAGTACTCGACGCTGTCGAGTCCGCCCGAGGAGGTGCGGGCGGTCGCCGACGATCTGTTTCCGCTCCGGCTGCACAAACACGTTTCGCCCCGGTTGATCCTGCTCGACACGACCGACCCGTACGCCTTCAGCCTGAGCAGCGGCAAAATCGTCCTCAGCCAGGGCTTTTTGAACCTCATCGAAACCCGCTCCGAACTCGCGTTCACCCTGAGTCGACTGCTGGCCCACGTCGACCTGGGCCACAACCCCAACCCGGTTACGACCTCCCGGCTGCGCCGCCTCCTCGAGGAGGCCATCCAGCGCACGACCGGGGTGGGCTTCACGTTCGACCAGGTGGAAGGGTGGGCCCCCAAAGTGCCCGGGTTCTCCTACTACCGGGACCTGCTCTCCCGGGGCTACAGCGAGGAGGAGGAGCGGGCGGCGTCCTTTTTGGGCATGGTCTACCTCCACCGGTCCGACTACGACCTGTCGGGGGTCGACCGCTGGCGTCGAAAGATGCGGGACCTCGAGGACGCCGTGCACCCCTACTGGCTGAACTTCCTGCTGCGGCACCCGATCCCCTCCGGCATCGAGCAAGACATCCGGGAGTGGAAACGACGCATCCCTAGACGCTTCCCGACCGCCCCCCCCGACGGGTCGGACGCGTGAGCCGATGAGAACCCCGCACGAGGCCCCTCGTTCTCCGGGTGGGGGGGCGAGCAGATGACGATCGTCGTCGTGGGCGGCGGGGCCATCGGCCTGGGCGTGGCCGGGGACCTGGCCCGGGACCACGACGACGTAATCGTGTTCGAGCGGGACCGGTTCGGGAGCGGGGCCTCCCGGGCGGCGGCGGGCATGCTGGGGCCGATCATGGAGGTAGAGTACAACGAACCCGAACTGCTCGACCTCGGGCGGGCCAGCCACGACCTCTACCCGGACTTCGTGGCGGAGCTCGAGGAGGAGACCGGCACCGGGACCGGGTTCCGGACCGACGGCACCCTCGGGGTGGCCTTCGATCCGTCGGGCGCGGCCGAACTGCGCCGGCTTTTGGACTACCAGCAGCGGCTGGGGCTGGACGTCGAGGAAATCTCGGTGGAGCGCTGCCGGGAGCTCGAACCGCGCATCAGCAGCTACATCTCCACCGCCATCCACACGGCCTCGGACTACCAGATCGACAACCGCCGTCTCGTGGACGCCCTTCGGGAGCGCTGCCGTGGGCGGGGTGTCGAGCTGCGGGACCACGAACCCGTGCGCCGCCTGCACGTGGCCGGCGGGGCGGTGGAGGGGGTGAGCACCGATGAGGAGACCGTCGAGCCCGACCTCCTCATCCTGTGCGCCGGCGCGTGGACGCCCCGGATCGAGGGGCTGCCCGAACCGGATCGGCTCCCCGTTCGGCCGGTGAAGGGACAGGCCCTGTCGGTGGCCCTGTCGGAGCCGCCCGAAATCGACCGCGTCATCCGAAGCCCGCGCGTCTACTGCGTGCCCAAGGACGACGGTCGGCTGGTCGTCGGTTCGACGATGGAGGAGGAGGGGTTCGACAGCCGCGTCACCGCCGGGGCCGTGCTGGACCTTCTCCACCGTGCCTACGAGCTTCTCCCGTTCATCTACGAACGACAGCTGCTGG
>CAZEBV010000180.1:0-4360 GCA_964510695.1 uncultured bacterium | reverse complement strand
CACCGACAGCCGATTGATCCACCCGGGGCCCACCCCGGGCGCCCAACCCCGGGAGGACCCGGCGGCCCGCGGCCGGCTTACGCCCCGGGAGCGGGAGCGGCTGGAGGCAATACTGACGGGGCTCAGACAGCCCGAAAACCAGACCCTGGAGGATAACTCCTCCGGCCCGATGCCCTGCCGGACGCCCGCCTCGTCGGTGCGGCTGACGGTCCACACGGACACCGCCTCCCGCACCATCGGGGTCCACCGGGGATGCGACCCCGCCCGCTACCCCCGGGCGGTCCGCCGGGCTTTTCGGGAGATGGCCGACCTCATGCAGCGGCTGCGTGGCCGACTCGACCCCCCGGATGAACCCCGCTCGAGGGAGGGGACGTCATGATCGTCCGCACGAGGACCCGACGGAACGTGGTGCTGCTCATCGGGCTGCTGTTGATGCTGACGACGCTCGCGGTCCCGCCGGCCCGAACCAACCCCCCGGCGGAGACCGACCGGGCCTGGCTGCAGGATTTTTCCGCCCGGGAACAGGCTCGCTCCCGACAGGCCTACGAACGGGCTCGACGGGTCGCCGAACGGAAGGGATGGCCGCTTCGGACCGTGGGGGCGGACGGTGCCGTCTACGTCCTCGTGCGGCTGGACGATCGGGGCGCCCCGGTCTACTACAAAACCCACAACCTGGGGGCCGCCGAGACGGTCTCCACGGACCACCTGTGGCCGTCCAGCGAACCCGGGGGGGCAAAAATCGGCCTTGACCTCTCGGGCGGCGGCGAGACGGTGGGCATCTGGGACGGTGGGGCCGTCTTCGAGCACACCGAGTTCGGCGGGCGGGTTACCTGGTCGGACGCGGACGCCGCCACCAGCGACCACGCCACCCACGTGGCCGGCACCATGATCGCCGAAGGACTCGACGCCGACGCCCACGGCATGGCCCACGAGCTGGACCTGCTGGCGTGGGACTTCTTCGACGACGACCCTGAGATGGCCGACTCGGCGGCCGCGGGCCTCCGGGCCTCCAACCACTCCTACGGCTTCGCGACGGGCTGGGCCTTCGGACCGTTCTGCACCGCCGACGAAAGCGACACCTGGACCTGGTTCGGCAACACGACCGTCAGCGAGAACGAGGACTACCGGTTCGGGTTCTACGGCGCGGGGGCCCGACAGTGGGACGCGATCGCCCACAGCGCCCCCCGGTATTTGATCGTGCAGTCGGCCGGCAACGACCGCAACGACCGCCCCCCGAACGACGGCGCCGACGGTCACCTTTACTTCGACTCGAACGGAGACTGTCAGTCATCCACCCGAACCCGCCAGCCGGACGGCGTGGAGGAGTCCGTGGGATGGCGCACGAACGCCAAGAACGTGCTGGCCGTGGGTGCCGTGGAGGAGATCCCGGGCGGCTACGATCAGGCCTCCGACGTGATCATCGCCCCCTTCAGCTCCACCGGGCCCACCGACGACGGGCGCATCAAACCGGAGCTGGTGGCTAAGGGGGTGGGGACCTACTCGACGGTGACCGGCGACGCCTACGACATCCGCAGCGGAACCTCGATGGCGGCGCCGAACGTCACCGGTTCGGTGGGGCTTCTGCTTGAACTGCATCGGACGCTGCACGGGAACCCGCCGCCGCTGGCCTCCACGATGCGGGCCGTGCTGATCCACACCGCGGACACCGCCGGCGGGCACCCCAGCCCGGACTACACCTACGGCTGGGGTCTGATAAACACCAGCCGGGCGGCCGATTTGATCCGGCGGGACGCCCGGGCGGACTCCCCGCTGATCCACGAACTGGAGGTGACGGAGGGGACCGCCACGGAGGTCGACTTCGAGGTGGACACCCCCGACTCACCGGTCAAGGTCACCCTCGCCTGGACCGACCCGCCCGGCACGCCCCCTTCGCCGTCCCTGGACCCCTCGGACACTATGCTGATCAACAACCTGGACCTGCGGGTCATCACCCCCGACGGAAGCAAACTGTATCCCTGGGTGCCCAGCGGCGACCGATCCAACGACACCATGCTGCCGCAGGGCGACAACAACCTGAGCGTCAACGAGCAGGTGCTGCTGTCGGCGCCGGTCGACACGGGCACCTACACCGCCCAAATCACCCTGACCAACGAGCTGCCCGGCACGCAGACTCAGGTGGCCTCCCTCGTGATCGGCGATTCCTCGACCCCGCGGGTTTCCTCGGGGGGGAATGGAGGCGGTGGGGGCGGCGGGGGCGGAAGCTGCCTGCTCGAACGGGCGGGCACGCCCGGGGTCCTGCTCGAGGAACTTCGGCGGCGGCGGGACGACGCCTTTCAAAGCCGGGCCGGGCGATGGTTCGTCGACTTTTATTACCGAACGTCCGCGGCTCGCTCCGGGAATCCCCCCGGACCCGGGACCCACTAGCGGCCCCGAACCACCCCACGCACCCGGTCGAGCCAGTCCGCGTCGACGTCCACGATTCGCACCCCGGTGAAGTGGGCCGGCGGGTACTGAAGCAGATCCCCCACGAGGGTCTCCACGGCTTCGACCTCCATGGCCCTCCTCTGGTCCGGCGGCGTCAGGCGGGGCATCACGACGACGTCGACATCCTCCTGGTCGACGGCCACCAGCCCGGAGCGAAGCGCCACCCGCAGGTTCTTCTCCGTGGTGGGGGACCCGGGGGCACTCTGAACGGGGAGGTGCACGATCCGTCCGAACGCCAGGTCCCCACCCCCCGTGGGGGCCACGCTGCCGATCCGCAGCGGAAGCTGCTCCTCCAGGGAGCCGACCACCGACGAACCCGCGGCCTCGACGTAGGCGTCCAGCCAGCCCGCCGAGCGGGGATCCCGGCAGGGGATCGGCTGCAGGAGCCCGTCCCCGCGAGCCCGAAGCGGATCCCCCTCCACGACGCTAACCTCGTCGGGTTCCAACCCACCCGCCTCCCGGAGTACAGCGGGGCCGCGCAGGCTCCGCCCGTTCTACGTCTAAGTTAGACTGAGGACGTTCATCATCGGATTGTCGCAAGCGTCCCCCGACCCTTCCAGCACGGATTCACCATGACTCAGTTTACCATGACCGCCGACCTTCACCTTGACGCCGAAAACGCCGGGGACGGGCTCGAGGTACTGCGCTGGATCTGCCGACACGCACGGGATCGGGGGTCCCGGGCGCTGCTGATCGGGGGGGACCTCTTCGACTCCCGGGCCGCCGGGCGGGACCTCGCGGGCGAGGTCGACGCGCTATTCGCGGAGGAGCTGGAGGACTGCCCGGTCCTGATGGTCGCCGGCAACCACGACGAGAACCTCGCCCAGCTGGGCTGGACCGGGACCGTGAGGGTCCTGGAGGACGGTGAGACCGCCGTCCTCGAGGACGGGTCGGTTCCCCTGGTCGTGCACGGTCTTCCCTACCTTCGGGGGCGCAGCGTCTACCATCCTCCCGACCCGGACACGGACGACCGGGCTGTGCACCTGCTTTTGGCCCACGCCTCCTATTTGACCCCGCGGCACGCCCACCTCCTCGAGTGGCTTTCCGAGGAGGAGGAGAACGCCTTCCTCCTGCACGAGGAGGACCTTCGGGGCAGCAGCTACGATCACGTCCTGCTGGGACACTGGCACGGCCACCAGCCCCTCGGCGGGAACCCCCCCGCAACCTACGCCGGTTCACCCATCCCCGCCAGCCGGCGGGAGACCGGGCCCCGTACGATCCTGGACGGAACGGCCACGCGGGAGGCCCTGAACCTGGAGACGACACCCGTCGAATGCCCCCCCGGATGGTATTACGACGTGCGGGCGGAAACGGTGGTGCCCGGCCACGAGGACGCCTTCCTCGAGCGCCTCGAGCGAACCCTCCCCGAACCGGACCCGGGCCGGGTGCTTCTGCTGGACGTCGACGGCTACACCAGCGGGGAACCGGCCACCTTCCGCCGTCGGCTGGAGAACCGGGTCGAAGGGTGGTCCGACGGCTTCCGGGAAATCAACCTGGACGCCGGGAACCTGCAGCAGGCCGAATCGCTCGAGGCCCCGATGCTTCGCCGCCTGCTTGAGGCGCTGGAGGAGCGCCCGCCCGATGAACGACTGTCGGTCGGCGACGTGGTGAACGACGATGAACCCGACCGGGTCCACGAGGTCGCCCGCACCCTGCTTCGTGACCGGCCGGACGAACTCGTCGAGCACACCCGTCGGCTGCTGCTTCAGGCCGTGTGCGAGGTCATGGACGCTTGAGGATCGACCAGATTCAAACGGAGGGGGTCGGCCCCCTCCCCCCGGTGGACTGGCGGCCCGGCGACTGCGCGGTCGTCTACGACGATAACCAGACGGGAAAAACCACGCTGATCGACCTGCTGATCGACACCGTGCTCTCCGAGGGACGAAAAACGATCTTCGAGGATCAGGACCGCTAC
>CAZEBV010000179.1:0-4439 GCA_964510695.1 uncultured bacterium | reverse complement strand
GGGAAGCTCCAGGGAAGCGGATCGAAGGAGCCGTGGTGGTAGTACAACTGCACGTCCGCGTACACGTCCGGGGCCAGCGGCACACGATGGTGGCCCGGCTTGTGGGAGGCCAGCACCACCAGCCCGTAGTTAAGGTACCCCGGGTCGATGTTGACGGTGCGGTCGTCCGCGTCGTCCGTGAACTCGGACTCCACGCTTCGCGTGAACTGCTTCCAGGACGGAAGCGTCAGCGGGTCGGCCAGCGTCGGCCGATAACCCCACCAGCGAAGCAGCCTCGCCCCCATTTCCTCCCGGTAGTACTCCGTGACGTCGAACGAGCGGGGCGGGGCCACGAGGCGAAGGGAACCCCAGCGGTCGCGGAGCCGATGGACCGCCCCGCGCAGCGAACGTGCGGATCCCGCCAGCAGGCTCACGATGGGGAGGCAGGGACTTTCGAGAGTCATGGCGGTGACGGGCGGGACGAACCGGATGTCCCGGAAATCCCGCTGGGAAAGCCAAACGGGGGGACGTAGGATATCCGTGAGGAGCCCTCGTCCCCGCTCGAAGCGAGTTTCCACGAAACCATCACGGAGCAGGGGTTCATGGTACCTCTCCCTCGAGATCCCCGGTCGGTCGGGGAAGGCCGGCGAACGAGCCGTCGCTCCACCGGATCCCTCCCCCCTGGATCCCCGCTAGGAGCGTATTTGAAGGAGGGGCTCATCACGAGCTTCGTTTTTGTTCCCCGAAAGCTCCCGGGGGATGGTACCGGGCGTCCCGGTGAGGGGGCGGCACGGGGGAAGGCGGGGTGCGGCGTGTCGCTGAATCGTCCCGGGAGGCCGTCCGGATCGGGCCGTCCGTGTTCACCATGAGTTCCTCGGACACCGGGATCACGGTCGCGGCGATTCTGTTGACGGTGTATCTCATCGCGGTGAGTTTCCCCCCTTTCACGTCGGGTCCCTGGGTCCCCGGTGAGGACGAGGGGTTCCTGCTGTACATGACGTGGCGAGTGAGTGTGGGCGAGCTTCCCTACCGCGACTTCGTCGACAACCAGTTCCCGAACCTGTACCTCGCCGCCGCCCCGCTTGTGAAGTGGTTCGGGCGCCGCGTCGACGTGCCGCGTTACTTCATGCTGGTGTGCTTTGCGGGACTGGTCGGGGGGTTCCTCGGGTTCTCACGCCGGGATCTTAACGCCGCGTCCGCGGGGGGGATCTCGGCGCTGCTGCTCACGTTGATCCCCGGGTTTCGGGAGGTCCTCGTCCGCTTCCGACCCGACGTGCCGGCCCTGGCGCTGGGCATGCTTGCCCTGATGGGGCTGTTCGTCAGCCGGATGGATTCGGATTCCGGGCGGGGGACGAAGCACCTGGCCCTGGGAGGCGGGGTGCTTTTCGGGTTCGCGTGTTTCGTCAAGCCGATCCTGATCTACTGGGTTCCGGGACTGGTCCTGGGGTTCTGGTTGACCGACCGGAAGGGGGACGGGGTCCTCGTTTGGTGCCTCTTTGGAGGAGGGGCCGGACTCAGCCTGCTCCTTCAGGGGGTCTTCTGGCAGGTGGTGACGGACGGGGAGATCTGGCGTCAGGTGATCGCCGCGAACCGGGTTCCGGTTCCCGGGGCCTCTGCGCTTGAGGTCCTGGGTTGGTGGGCGATCCAGAACGTCTGGTTGTTTCCGGGGCTGGTGCTCTGGTGGCTGGCGGCAACCAGGGATAAATGTTCCCGAACGTTGTTCCTGGCGGGGGGGTTCGGACTGGTGCTTTACCTGGGGGCCCACCCGAACACGCCCTACCCGAGGCACCTGCTTTTTACGTCGGCGGCCTGGGTTTATCCGGCGGCCCTGGGGTACGTGCGGTGGTGGAATCGGAGGGTGGCGGGACCCGGGCGGGTCGGACGGTGGCTGGCGTACGGGACGGTCGTGCTCCTGGCCGGGTTGATCGTCGGGACCGTCGAGACGAAGGGGGCTCCCGCGCGGGACTCGTACCGGGAAGCCGAGTGGATTCGTGCGCAGACGTCATCCGGGGACGTCGTCCTCACCGATTACGCCGGACTCAACTACCTCGCCGGACGTCCGCGTCCGGGCGGGCTGGCCAACGTCTCCGCCAACCTGACCATGGGCGGGGTCATCACCGCCGGCGACGTCCGCGAGGCCCTGACGTCCCCGGAGGTGGGGATGATCTACCTTCACGTTTACCCCGGGGCGTGGCACCTCGCGAACGTGCCCGGCATGGATTCGATTCTGGCGGAGTGGCTCGAGCGGTACCGTTACCACGGGATTCGGGTCGCCGACGGACGGATCAACATGGTTTTCTCCCCGGATTCAACCACCATCGCGGGCATTCATTACGGTCCCCGTGAAAGTCGGAGGATGCTGGAACCGATCTTCTCCACCTACGGCTGGAACCGGACCCTGAGCCGGCTGGATGAATGAAGCTGACGCCCGTTTTTTCGCCGTTGCCGGAGGGGTTGATCGTTCAAAAAGGGTGAAACCCGTCGGCTCAGCATTTACGATGTCCTGCTGTTTGCCGCCGGTGCGAAAGGGTCTGCGGTGGGCCGGACGACGGGTTCGTCCGGGAGGCGTTTCGCGCCCGCCCAGCCGGGACGGCGGGCTTCCCTTTTGATCGATTCCGTGCGTCCGGAGGAGAGCCATGGCACCGTCGAAGAAGGACCTGAAGCGCGGGTTCGAGGAGATCCTCCCCGAGGAGGACTTCGACGAACGGCTGGCGGATCCCGCCCGCGTGAAGTTCGGCATCGACCCGACGGGGGACGAACTGCACCTCGGCCACGCGGTGGTGTTCAACAAACTGCGTCAGTTCCAGGATCGGGGGCACACCGTCGTGCTCATCGTGGGGGATTTCACCGGACGCATCGGGGACCCGAGCGGGCGGGACGAGACCCGTCCCACCCTGACCCCCGAAGCGATCGAGTCCCACGCAAAAACCTACCGCGAGCAGGCCATGACGGTGCTGGACGAACAGCGCACCGAACTGTGCTACAACAGCGAGTGGCTCGAGGAACTCGGGGCCGAGGGCATGCTGGATCTGGCCTCCCGGCTCACCGTGGCCCGGATGCTGGAACGGGACGATTTTTCGAGGCGGTTCGACGCCGGCACCCCGATTCGTCTCCACGAGTTTCTCTATCCCCTGATGCAGGGGTGGGATTCGGTGGCGGTCGAGGCGGACGTCGAGCTGGGGGGGACCGACCAGACCTTCAACCTGCTGGTCGGCCGGCGTCTCCAGCGCGAGCAGGGTCAGACGCCCCAGGTGGTCGCGACGCTGCCCATCCTGCCCGGCACCGACGGGCGTGAGAAGATGAGCAAGTCGCTGGACAACCACATTCCCCTCCAGGCCCCGGCGCGGGAGATGTTCGGGGGGTTGATGTCGGTGCCCGACGACGTGATTTTAGACTACGCTCGGCTGCTGGCGGACCCGGCCTCCTTCCCCCTGGATGACCTCGAACGGGCGCTGCAGGAGGGCACGGGCGACCCGATGGACCTCAAGAAGCAGATGGCGAGGGCGGTGACCGCCCGCTACCGGGGGGAGGAGGCCGCCCGGCAGGCCCGGGATTACTTCGAGCGCACCGTGGAGGGGGACGAGGTCCCCCGCGAGGAGGAGATGGAGGTCGTGGAGATAACCGACCCGGCCGAGGACATCTGGATCGTGGACCTGCTGGACGCGTCCGGCATGGTGGACTCCCGGGGCGAGGCCAAACGTCTGCTCAAGCAGGGAGGGGTGTACCTCGACGGGGACCGCCTGGAGGGGTTCGATCACGACGTGCCCCTGGACGACGAGCACGTGCTGCGGGTGGGCAAACATCGATTTCGACGCGTGGTGCCGGCGGAGGAATAAACCCGGGGACGATCCCGTTTTAAGGGGTGGCGTCGAGGCGTGACCGACCCGGCTTCCGGTGGAAAAATCGGGTGGTCGTGGTTGACACCGCACCAGGCGCTGGCTACCATTAGGCGTCCTGTAAAAATGAACGGGTTACCCGGCTTTTGCTTTCTTCACGGAAAGCAAAAGCCTTTTGTTCTCTGACATGTGAATAGTGAGCGTTCCGCTGATCCGGGCTCCTGCAATTTGTGCTTGTTCCAACCGGAGAGTTTGATCCTGGCTCAGGATGAACGCTGGCGGCGTGCCTAACACATGCAAGTCGCACGACGAGTGCCGTGACGCTGCCGATCCAACTCTCCGAAGTTCCACGACCTTCGGGTCGTGGAACGGACGAGACGCGGTGACGCAGCCGATCGGAATCACACTCGGAGTGGCGAACGGGTGAGTAACGCGTGAACAACCAACCCTGGGGTGGAGCATAACCACGCGAAAGTGTGGCTAATTCTCCATGCTGGTCGCGCCACGATGGTGGCTCGATAAAAGGCCCTTCGGGGTCGCCACAGGACGGGTTCGCGTCCCATTAGCTGGTTGGTGAGGTAACGGCTCACCAAGGCCATGATGGGTAGCTGATCTGAGAGGATG
>CAZEBV010000178.1:0-4497 GCA_964510695.1 uncultured bacterium | reverse complement strand
ACCACTCCATCGAGCCGAGGAGTGAGAGTTCATGTTTGTGCGACGTGCCGGTGTCATTAGCGCCGTGTTCGCCCTGGTGGCCCTGCTGGTGACTGGCTGTGGGGGAGGTGGGGAAGAGACCACCACGACCTCGCCTGACGAGCCCGCTTCCATGGAACAGCAGGCCGCCGAGACCACCGAGTCCGAGTCGGTCGGCAGCCTCGCCGTCACCGCCCAGTTCGAGGGGGAGGCTCCCGAACGTGAGGAATTCGACGCCAGCGGGAACCCCGAATGCGGAACCGACACCATCGAGGGGCAGCGTGTCGTGGTCAACGAGAACGAAACCCTTCGAAACGTCGTCGTCAGCATCACGGACGGACCCGCGGGTCTCGAGGCGGACGCCGGGCAGGACGCCACGATCGACCAGGCGGGCTGTGTTTATGAGCCCCACGTGGTCACGCTGGGGACCGACGGTACGCTCACCGTCAAGGACAGCGACGAGGGACTCCACAACGTCCGGGCGACCACGCCGGACGGTCAGCAGCTCTTCAACAAGACGACGTTCCAGGGACAGTCCGTTGACGTCGAGGCCGCCCAGTTCGACGGACCGGGCGCCTACCGTCTCGAGTGCAACGTGCACCCCTGGATGGACGCGTACGTTTACGTCACCGACAACGGACGCGCCGCGGTGACCGACGACGAGGGTCAGGCTGAACTCGCGGAGCTGCCCGCCGGCGAATACACCGTGAAGGCCTGGCACGAGGAATACGGTGCCCAGACCCAGACGGTGACGGTCGAAGGGGACGAAGCGACCAGCCTCTCCTTCACCTTCTCGGCCGACTCCTGACCCATCCGGACGTCCTCCCGCGGGCGATCCGCGGGAGGACGATCCCCCCTCCCGTGAGTTCCCACCGTCGGGGTTGTCTCTGTACGTCAGAACGATACGAACCGAGACAGGACCCCGTGGCCGCACCCCGGTGAACCCGCATCCGTCGGAGACCGTCGTAACCCGATGAGCACGGATCAGCGCTGGCTGTCGATCCACGGCGCCCGGGAACACAACCTCAAGGACATCGACGTGCGGTTTCCCCGTGAATCCCTCAGCGTGGTGACGGGGCTCTCCGGGTCCGGTAAATCCTCCCTGGCGTTCGACACCCTCCACGCGGAGGGGCAGCGCCGTTTCGTGGAATCCCTCTCCGCGTACGCCCGACGGTTCCTCGGGCAGATGGAAAAACCCGACGTGGACGGCATCGACGGTCTGTCACCCACCATCGCCATCGACCAGAAGAACCGGTCCGGAAACCCCCGTTCAACCGTGGGAACCGTGACCGAAATCTACGATTACTTCCGTCTGCTATACGCCCGGGTCGGCACGGTCTTCTGCCCCGATTGCGGTCACCGGATCGAGGCTACCACCGTGGACCGGATGGTGGAATCGATCCTGGACGGCGAACCCGGGGTTCGCCTGCTGATTCTCGCCCCCGTCGTTCGGGGCCGAAAAGGCGAGTACAAAGAGGACATGAAGCGCTGGAACCGTGAAGGGTTTCCGCGCCTCCGGATCGACGGGGAAACCATCCGTCTGGACCGGGAGGACCCCCCCGAGCTCGACCGGGAGAAGAACCACACGATCGAGGTCGTCGTGGATCGGGTTAAACGGGACGACTCGGAGGCGACCCGAAGTCGTCTGGCGGATTCCGTCGAGACGGCCGCCCGTCTGGCCGAAGGCCTGGTGACCGTCGAAAACCATGACACGGGCGAACGGACGACCATGAGCGAGAAGTTTGCCTGCCCGGAGTGCGGTTACGCCTACTCCGAGGTCGAACCCCGCGTGTTTTCGTTCAACAGCCCCTACGGGGCCTGCGAGGCGTGTGACGGCCTCGGCCACGACCTTCGGGTGGACCCGGACCTCATCTTCGACGAAACGCTTTCCCTGGCCGAGGGAGCCCTTCAACCCTTCAGCAGCTCCTCGTCCACCTGGTTCCAGGAACGGATCAGGAACCTGGCCCGCGAACACGACATCGACCTCGAACGCCCGGTCCGGGAACTGACCGAGCGGCAGCGAAGGATCCTTCTCTACGGCACCGACGAGCCGATCGATTTTCATTTTTCCTCCCGGGACGGTGCCTACAGTTTCGAGGGGGACTTCGAGGGGGCCGTCCCCCTCGTCTGGAAGCGCTACAAGCGCTCCAGCAGCCGGCACACCCGTCGTGCCATGGAGAAGTACATGTCCCGGGTCGCCTGCCCCGCCTGCGGCGGCGCCCGCCTGAAGGAATCCAGCCTGTCGATCCAGGTGGGCGGTCGCTCCATCGACGACTGCGTGGACATGCACCTTAACGAGCTGCTTGCCTTCATGGAGGACCTCAATTTCGAGGGGGTGGACGCCCGAATCGCGGATCCGATCCTGCGTGAAATACGCCAGCGCCTGTTCTTCCTGGTCCGGGTGGGACTGGGGTACCTCACACTGGGTCGGCGCGCGGATTCCCTCTCGGGGGGGGAATCACAGCGGATCCGCCTGGCCACACAGATTGGATCCAGGCTGGTGGGTGTCACCTACGTGCTGGACGAACCGACCATCGGCCTCCACCAGCGGGACAACGAGCGCCTGCTGGAGACCCTCGAGGACCTGCGTGACCTGGGCAACACCATCGTCGTGGTCGAGCACGAGGAGCAGACCATCCGCCGGGCCGATTACGTGGTGGACCTGGGTCCCGGGGCCGGGGAACACGGGGGGGAGGTGATTTTTCAGGGAGAGGTCGAGAGCCTCGAGTCGTCCGCCGACGGGTACACGGCGGATTACCTGCGGGGGGACCGTGAGATTCCGGTCCCGGAAAACCGCCGCTGCCCGGAGACCTTCCTGCGGCTCAGCGGGGCCAGCGGGCATAACCTGAAGGACGTCGACGTCGACTTCCCCCTGGAGGTTTTCACCTGCGTGACGGGGGTTTCGGGCTCCGGGAAAAGCACGCTGGTCTACGAGACCCTTTACCGGATCCTGCACCGCCACTTCTACAGCGGCACGGAACGGCCCCTTTCGTACGACGCCGTCGAGGGGCTCGACGCCATCGATAAAATCGTCAACGTGGATCAATCTCCGATCGGGCGTACCCCCCGGTCCAACGCGGCGACCTACACCGGCCTGTTCACCCCGATCCGGGAACTTTTCGCCAGCCTGCCGGAGGCCAACGTGAGGGGGTTCGACAAGGGACGTTTCAGCTTCAACGTCAAAGGCGGGCGCTGCGAGAACTGCGGGGGCGCCGGTCGGGAGGAGATCGAGATGCACTTTTTGCCCGACGTCTACGTCACGTGCGACGCCTGCGGCGGAAAACGGTACAACGACGAAACCCTGGAGGTACGATACCGGGGGAAGACGATCGCGGACGTGCTGGCGATGACCGTGGCCGAAGCACTGGATTTCTTCTCGGACCACCGACGCATCGAACGCCGGCTTCAGACGCTCAACGACGTCGGTCTCGACTACCTGACACTGGGTCAGCCGGCCCCCACCCTATCGGGGGGTGAGGCCCAGCGGGTCAAACTGTCCTCGGAACTTTCCAAGGTCCAGACCGGCGATACCCTTTACCTCCTGGACGAACCGACGACGGGCCTCCACAAGGAGGACATCCGGAAACTCCTTAACGTGCTTCATACCCTGGTGGACCGGGGCAACACGGTGGTCGTGATCGAACACAACCTGGAGGTTATCAAGAACGCCGACTGGATCGTGGACCTCGGGCCGGAAGGCGGGAAGGACGGGGGGGAGGTCGTGTATTCGGGTCCGATTGCCGGGATCGGGTCCGCCGAACGCTCCGTGACCGCCGACTACGTCAAGGAGGCGCTGCGTACCGGATCGTCGGGGACGTAAACTCCGCTTCAGCGAAGGTCCCTCTCGAGGGTTTCCACGTCGATGCTGCTGGGTGCCCACCGCTGCCGTGAAAACAGGAAATAAAGCGCGAGAACGTAAAGTCCGTTCAGGGCGATCACCCCGTAGAAGGGGAGAACGACGCGGAAAATTTCGTACTCGAAACTAACGAAGTAGAGCGTCAGCTGGCCCGTCACGAAGGCGAGGAGCAGGACCTGTCTGATCTTGAACAGGATGAACATCAGAAGAAACGCCACGATCAAAAAGCAGACCTGAGCCATCGTCGCCGGGTGGGCTGCCATGTCGCCGGGTGTGGGCTGCCAGGCCAGGTTGAGTTGGTGAAACATGCGGAACGTAACGTAGGTTTCCCCCACCACGAACGCGAAGATGAGAAAAACCATCGAATAGCGTAGAATTTGTCCGCGTTCCATGACCGTCGTGCTCCCGATTCCCTGGGGGTGGCTGTTGACGTGGAGGACGCCGCCGGAAGGGTTGAAGTCCGGAGAACCGGAGACGTGCCCGGTTGACTCGCCCCCCGGGTTTCCGTAGGATAGTATCCTAATCTTCCTTCCGTTATCCAGTCCGTCCCCGTCGTCTAGCCTGGCCCAGGACATCAGGTTTTCATCCTGAAGACAGGGGTTCAAATCCCCTCGGGGACACCA
>CAZEBV010000177.1:0-4548 GCA_964510695.1 uncultured bacterium | reverse complement strand
GGCGAAGAGGGGCCTGAACTGTCAGTCCTTATCCGGGGGGTGGACGGTGGAACCGTGATCCACGGCTACGAGATTCGCTACGGGCGCCTGGTCGGCGACGCCGGTGGATCCGTCTGGCTTCGGGTGCCCGGGGACGGGACCCCGGTGGGCCGTCGACGCGGGCGGGTTCGGGGAACGACGCTGCACGGGCTGTTCGACCGGCCCGGTTTCCGCCGTTCCTACCTCGATGAGCTGAGGACGCGGGCCGGGCTCGACCCGATCGATCCGGCGGAACGGGACGAAAACCCCTTCGACGCGTGGGCCGACGTGCTGCGGGACCACCTCTACGTGGATCGGCTGACCGAACTGGCGGCCGCGGGGGTGTCCTCCCGCGCATGATGAACCTGACCGTTCTCACCGCGGCGGAAACCGACCTCCTGACGCTGGCGGCCGCGGTGGAATCCTTTCCGGACGATGCGTTCGAGGTCACCGCCCGGAACGTGATGCGCCTCGACGACCCGGCCGCCTTCGTCGAGTCCCGGGAGGAGACGGACGTCCTGCTCGCCCGGCTCATCGGGGGGCGGGATTACTACCCGGACCTCGCGGACGCCCTGACTCGAGCGGCCCGGCGGGGCTCGAGCCGCGTGGCCGCGGTGGCGGCGGACCGGGCCAACGCCGCCGGACTCCGGGAGCTTTCCTCCGAACCCGACGAACGGGTCCGAAACATCGAAGCGTGCATGGCGGCCGGGGGGGTGGAGAATTTCGGGCGGATCCTCCGGATGCTGCTGGAGGATACGGTGCTGTCCCCGGCGACCGTGCCGGCTCACGGGGTGGCCGAGGAACTGCTCGGGGACGACCCTCCCTCCGACTACGACGCGGCCCTGCTGTTTTACCGGGCGCTTTACCTGAGCGGCGACCTCGACGCGCTTCGGGACCTCGTCGAACGGGGCCGCGATCGGGGGCTGAGGATCCTGCCCGTGTACGGTCCGGGCGTTCGCGACCGGGAGGCCTTCCGGTCGGTGGTGCGGGAGCATCTGACGACCGAGGAGGGGGAAGCCCGGGTGGACGTCGTGCTGTCGATGCTTGGTTTCTCCGCCGCGGACCCGGGCTCGAAGCCTCCCTGCCTGGAGGGCCTGGACGTGCCGTGGCTTCAGCTGATCGACAGCTCCCGCACCGCCTCGGCGTGGTCCGCCGCGGACGGCCTGCGGCCCCGTGATCGGACCATGAAGGTGACCCTCCCCGAATTCGACGGACGGCTCATCGGGCCGCCGGTGAGTTTTCAGGACGAACCCCGTCCCGACGAACGGGTGGGGACGTCCCTGCAGCGGCGGGTCGCTCACCCGGAGCGGGTCCGGCGGGCCCTCGCCGGCCTCGAACGCCGGCTCGAACTGAGCCGGCGGGACAACGAGGGGAAGCGCGTGGCCATCCTCCTCGGACGACACCCCGTGGACCGGGGTCGACTCGGAAGTGCCGTGGGCCTGGACACCCCCGCCAGCCTGATGGTGCTGCTTCGCCGGCTCCGGCGGGCGGGGTTCGACGTGGGTTCGCTGCCCGACGGGCCCGAGGCGCTGATGGAGCACCTGGCGGGCCGGGCCAGCTTCGGCCGCAACCACGAGCCGCCCCGACGGCCGGCCGACCGGGTGAACTACGATCGGTATCGCGGCTGGCTGGAGGAGCTGCCCGACGCCCTCCGGGAATCCCTCCGGGAGACGTGGGGGGATCCCGCCGGGGATCGACGGACGGACGCCCGGGGCTTCCCGGTGCCCGGCTACCGCGCCGGGGGGCTGTTCGTGGGACTTCAGCCCCCCCGCGGTCACGGCCAGGACCCGGGGTCCATCTACCACAGTCCCGACCTGACGCCTCCCCACTCCTACGTGGCCTTCTACCGCTGGATCACACGACGGTTCCAGGCGGACGCCATCGTCCACCTCGGGAAACACGGCAACCTCGAGTGGCTGCCCGGCCGAAGCACCGGGCTCGGAGCCGACGACTGGCCCGACGCTCTCCTGGAGGGGACGCCGCTGGTCTACCCGTTCATCATCAACGATCCCGGGGAGGGCGCCCAGGCGAAGCGGCGGGCGGAGGCGACCGTGGTGGATCATCTGATCGCCCCCCAGCGTCCCACCGGAACCCGTGAACCCGTCCGCGAGCTGGGCAGGGCCCTCGAGGGGGAGGACGACGGGGCGGTGCTTGAACGGGCGAACGAACTGGGGCTGGTGGACGGGGACGAGGAGGAGCTCGACCCCGCCGCCCTCCGGGGACGTCTGCGCCGGTGGCTGGAGGACGTTCGTGACTCCCACACTCGAAGCGGTCTGCACGTGCTGGGCCGTCTCCCCGACGACGAACGGGTCGTGGATCTCCTGCAGGCCGTCTGGCCCGAAGGGGAGGCGGGGGAGCTTTCGCGGTCCCGGGCCCGCCGCGCCTGGGAGGACCCCGGCCGGGCGCCCGAGCCGCTGGGCGAGGGCATCATCCCGGACCTGGAACGGACCGGCGAGGAGCTGGATCACGTGGTCCGGGCGCTGGAGGGACGTTACGTGCCGCCGGGCCCCAGCGGATCGCCCACCCGGGGACGGCCCGATCTTCTGCCCACGGGCCGCAACTTCTTCACCCGGGACCTTCGGGGCATGCCGACCCGGACGGCCTGGGAACGGGGACGGCGGCTGGCCGAGCGTCTGCTGGAGCGACACCGTGAACGCACCGGGGAGTGGCCCCGGACGGTCGGGGTGATCCTCTGGGGGACCTCGAACATGCGAACCGGCGGGGAGGACGTGGCCCAGGTGCTGGCCCTTCAGGGGGTTCGCCCCACGTGGACCGACAGCGGGCGCGTGGACGGGGTCGAAGCGATTGCATCCGGCCGGCTCGATCGGCCGCGCGTGGACGTGGTGGTGCGCATCAGCGGGTTCTTCCGGGACGCGTTTCCCAACCTGGTCGATCTGCTCGCCGAGGCCAGCCGCACGGCGATCAACCAGGAGGATCGGACGGCCTGCCCGAACTACCCCCGCCGCCACGAGGACGACGGCTCCGGGTGCACCCCGCGGGTCTTCGGCAGTCCGCCCGAATCCTACGGCGCCGGCCTTCTGCCGCTGATTCAGCAGGGGAACTGGGACGACCGGGAGGACCTCGCGAGGACCTTCCTCAACTGGGGGGATCATGCCTACCCTCAGGGAACCGAAAGTCACGCGGCCCCCGAGACCCTGCGCCGCCAGCTGGCCCGGGTGGAAGCGGTCACCCAGAACCGGGACACCCGGGAACACGACCTGTACGACAGCGACGACTACTTCCAGTTCCACGGGGGGATGTTCGCGGCCGTGGAAACGCTCTCGGACGAGGCCCCGGCCTGCTACTTCTCGGACACGTCCCGCCCGGAGGACATCCGCGTTCGGACCCTGCGGGAGGAGTCCGCCCGGGTCTTCCACAACCGCGTCCGTCACCCCGTGTGGCAGGAAGGGATGCGGGACCACGGATACAAAGGAGGCGCCGAGATGGCGGACACCCTGGATTACATGTTCGGGTACGACGCCGCCACGGACGTGCTGCACGACGGGGCCTACGAGGCGCTCGTGGAGGACTTCCTGGCGGACGAAACCAACCGATCCTTCCTGGAGGACCAAAACCCCTGGGCGCTTCGCAGCATGGGGGAACGGCTCCTGGAGGCCCATCAGCGGGGCCTCTGGGAGGATCCGGACGAAGCGTCCCTGCGGACGGTTCGCCGGGTCCTGAGGGCCTCGGAGGAAGGACGGGAGGGGGCGGGATCCCCGTGAAAAAGACACGGTACCCGTTCAGTGCCGTCGTGGGACAGCGCTCCCTGAAGCGGGCCCTGATCGTGAACGCCGTGGATCCGACCGTGGGGGGCGTGCTGGTGCTGGGGCCCCGCGGCACGGGCAAATCCACCCTCGTGCGGGGACTGACGAACGTGCTGCCCGACCAGTCGTTCGTGGAGGGCTGCCCGTTTCGCTGTCCGCCTGGGGATCAGGCCTTCGAGTGTCCGTTCTGCGGAGAAAAAGACCGACCGACGGTGCGGGAGGCACCCCCGCGGATGGCCGACCTTCCCCTGGGAGCCACCGCGGACCAGCTCGTGGGAACGCTGAACGTGGAGGCGGCGGTGCGGGAGGGCAAGCGGCGCTTCCAGCCCGGGATCCTCGCCCGGGCTCACCGGGGGATCCTCTACGTGGACGAGGTCAACCTCCTCCCGGATCGCCTCGTGGATCTGATCCTGGACGCGGCCGCCAGCGGCGTCAATCGGGTGGAACGGGACGGGGTCTCCTTCCGGCACCCGGCCGACTTCCTCCTGGTGGGCACCATGAACCCGGAGGAGGGCATGCTTCGACCGCAGCTGACGGACCGGTTCGGTCTCGGGGTCGTCTCGGAAACCCTCACCGACCCGGAGAAGCGCGTGGAGCTTTCGCGGCGGGTGGAACGGTTCGATCGCGACCCCCGGGCCTTCTGCCGGGACTGGGCCGACCGCGAGGAGGCCCTTCGGGATCGCGTGCAAAACGCCCGTGAGCACCTGCACGAGGTGTCCCTCGACGAGGAGGATCAGCGGCGGATCGCCCGGGTTCTCATGGAGCG
>CAZEBV010000176.1:0-4621 GCA_964510695.1 uncultured bacterium | reverse complement strand
TGGTCATGTGCACCTGCCGACCCGATAGGCCCTCGTGGGAGGGCCCGCCCCCGGCCCCTCCCCCGAGGGTCTCGTAGTAGCTGGGCCCCGACTCGAGGCCGAACGACACGTTGTTCATGGTGCCCTGGGAAGCGGCCGGTATTCGGTCGGGGGCCAGCGGTTCCAGGGCCCTGAAGAGAAGGTCCACGATGCGCTGGGAAGTCTCCACGTTCCCACCGGCCACCGGGGCCGGGTGGCGGGCGTCCAGCACGCTTCCCGGTCGGGTCCGAACCTCCACCGCCTCAAAAATACCGTGGTTCACGGGAACCTCGTCCTCCAGCAGACTCCGGATGACGTAGTAGCTGGCGGACACGGTCACGGCTCGGGGACAGTTCACGCTGCCGCGAACCTGATCCGGGGAGTCCCGGAAGTCAAGGTGAAGCTGGTCCCCGGAGGCCTCGACCCGGGCACGAAGTCGAATGGGACCGGTGCCGGCACCGTCGTCGTCGAGCCACTCCTCCGCGCTGTGCCGCCCGTCGGTAAAGTCGGCCAGCATCGACCGGGTAAACCGTTCGGAGTAGGCCCGGAGCCCGGCGAACACCGGGCCGGGATCCCGCTCGTCCAATCCCGCCGCCCAGTCGTCCAGCCGTTCCAGCCCCCGCCGGGCGGAGGCAACCTGAGCCTGAAGGTCGGTCACTCGTTCGCGGGGGGTCCGACTGGCCTCCAGGAGGTCCTCGACCTCGGACCGATCGAGTTCACCGTCCCGCGCCACGGGCCGGGCGGCCGTGCGAAACCCCTCGTCCCGGATGTGCGTCTCAACCGTCATGGAGCCCGGGGCTCGACCGCCGACGTCCGAATGGTGGGCCCGGTTGACGGCGTAGCCGAGGATGGTTCCGTCCCGGCTCCAGGGTTCCACGTACGTGAGGTCCGGGAGGTGGGTTCCGCCGCGGTAGGGATCGTTTAGGAGATACCCCGTGTCGGGAACGGGGTCCACGGTGCGCAGAAGGCCCCGCATCGTTTCGGGGATCGAACCCAGGTGGACCGGAATGTGCGCCGCCTGAGCCACCAGCCGTCCCGCGGCGTCGGTCAGGGCGCAGGAAAAGTCCCGACGTTCCTTGATGTTGGGGCTGAACGCGGTTCGCTGGAGGACGTCTCCGATCTCCTCCGCGATGCCCTCGAGCCGGTGGCGGTGGATCTGAAGTTCAACACCGTTCACGGCAGCCGGGCCTCCACCAGGTAGGGTGAACGGGACAACAGCCTCACGTCCTCCGGGAGGTAGAGGGTGGTGGTCGAACCCGTCAGCACGGCGGGACCCTCGATCGCCTCGCTCAGGGATTCCAGCCGGTAGAACGGGACCTCCCGTGGACCCGCTCCGAGATCGACCGGCCGGGGTTCCAGGACCGCTTCCCCGTCCGGCTCCGCACGGTCGGGAAGGTTCACGTCGAGGGTTCGGGTCCAGTAGGCGTTGAGGGTCACCAGCTCGACCGCCTCAACGTCGGGACAATACCCGTAGACCTCCCCGTATCGATCCAGGAATCGGTTCCGGAGAACGCGGGGCGACTCGTCGGGGTCGAGCTCCACGGGAAGCTCGTGGTTCTGGCCCGCGAAACGGCACTCGGCTTCCAGCCGCAGTCCCCCCCAGTCGGGGCCACGGTTCCGAAGGTCCGCCAGACCGGGAAGCTCGCTGGCATCGGGGTCGAGGGTACACACCGGACTGATCGAGCGGCGCCGAAGTTCGGGAGCGTCCAGCAGTCCGAGGGCCGAGGTGACACCGGCCCGCCGCGGCACGAACACGGAACGAATCCCGAGGTCCCGCGCCAGGGGCACTCCGTACAGCCCCCCGGCCCCTCCGAAGGCGACGAGGGCACATTCCCCCGGTTCGCGCCCACGATTGACCGTGACCGACCGGAGGGCTTCGGACAATCGACTGCGGGCGACACGAAGGGCTCCCCGGGCCAGGTCCCGCCTGGTGCGCCCCAGCCGGTCGGCCAGTTCCCCCAGGGCTTCGGCGGCCGCCCCGGCATCCAGGCGGACCTCCGAGGACAGCGGGCGGTCGTCCGGGATCCGGCCCAGCAGAACCTGAGCGTCCGTCACGGTCGGGGGACCTCCGTAGCCGTAGCAGGCCGGACCGGGCCGGGCCCCCGCGCTTCGGGGCCCCACACGAAGGTGACCCCCGCGATCGACCCGGAGGATCGATCCCCCTCCGGATCCGACCGTCCGCACGTCCACCATTGGCTCGGCGACCGGATACCCCCCGATCCGATGGTCGTCCGTGAGGGGAAGTCGACCCTCAACGACGCCGACGTCGGTGGAGGTCCCCCCCACGTCCATCGTGAGGAGCGGCCGGTCCGTGTGCTCCCGGACCAGGGCCCGGGCTCCGAGAAGACCCGCCGCGGGTCCACTCATCAGGGATAAAACGGGGCGCTCCTCCAGGTGTCGGGGGGGCATGACCCCACGGGAGGAACCCATGATCAGGGCCCGGTCCGGGACGCCGTCCAGGTCCTGGACACGGCGATGGTAGTCGCTGACGCTGGGCCGGAGGCCCGCGTTCACCAGGGTGGTGCTAGCCCGGAAGCGCGGGTGCACGTCGGAGGAAAGCACGACCTCGGCCTCGAGGGGTTCCAGCGCGTCCCGGACCTCCCGTTCGGCGGTCGAACCCCGGTAGGCATGGACCAGACAGACCGCGACGACGTCGGGGTCGTGGCGGCGGACACGTTCCCGGAGGCGCTCGGAGTCCCCGGGGTCCAGGGTCCCGACGTCGGGTTCATGGGGATGATCCCGAAGTGGAACCCCTACCACGGGCACCTCCCGAAAGACATCGGTGTCATCGGGATCGGGGTTGAGGCCGTAGAGATCCTCCCGGGTTCCCCGGCCCACCCTGAGCAGCCCTTCGAGGCCCCGGTTCGTCACCAGGGTGATCGACGCCAGGCGGCCCTCCAGGAGACGGTTCGTGGCCACGGTCGAACCATGGAGCAGCAGGCCGTCCGGGGGGAGGGGGAACTCCCCGAGGATCCGCTGGAGACTCTGGGTCGGATCGGAGGGCGTCGAGGGCACCTTCCCGGACCGCACCCCCCCTTCCTCGTCCACCACCACGTAATCCGTGAAGGTTCCCCCGGTGTCCACGGCGACGCAGACCGGGGCACTCATGGATCGTCGGAGAATCCCTCAGCGGTGCGCGACGAGACGATCCCCGGACGCCACCCGCGGAACCCGCGAGGACGTGTTCACCGCCGCGGCGTGTTCGAGGCAATCCCGGTGCCCCTGCTCCTCGATCACGCTGCCTACCCGGCTTCGGCGAAGCCCGTCCAGGAGGGTTTCCCGGTGCTGCCGGTAGGCTCCGTGGGCCCCGACGGCCGCGTCGTTGAGCTCGGGGTCCGCCGCCCCGAGATGATGAACCAGGGCACCGGCTCCGATGAAGTCCTCGAGGGCGAAGATCCCCCGGGAACCGGCGCACACCAGGTACACCTCGGGGACACTCACGTTCAGCAGTTCATCGGCCACGGCCCGGGCGTTGCGAAGGCATCCGAGGTAGAGCTCCTCGGCCTCCCGGACCCGACCGAGGGTCCGGGTTCCGTTGGTCGTCAAAAACACCACGTCGGCCCGCTCGACCCGTTCGGGCGTGTATTCACACGGCAGGGGTCCCCGGTCGAAGCCGTCGATCAGGGACATGTTGAGTTCACCCCCGGAAATCAGTCGATCCGAGGCCAGATCCTCCGTCAGCCGACGGGCCTCCTGGAGGTCGGGGGCCGGGAAAACACGGCGGGCTCCGTGATCCAGAATGGTGAGCATGGACGTCGTGGCCAGCAGCACGTCGATCACCACGACGGCGCTGTCGGGGACCCGGTCGGGCCGGATTTCCTCCGGGCTGATCCAGACGTGAACCGACTCCATCAACACCGCTCCCCGGTCACGGGATCGGATACCTTCCCGGACACGCGTGGCGTTCCCCGGCCAGATCGTGCAAAACGGGAAAGCGCCCGAAGGTTCCGGTACGGACAACCTATGCTGCCGGGAAGGTTCCTTCTGAAACGCTGCGGCCGCCGGACGAGGCCGATGCGGGCATGGCGCGAAGTCAGCTTGTGTTTCGTGAGGACAAAATAACCATCGCCACGCTGATGGCGATGGTCACCGCCCCATTTCTCGGGCCCGACTACCCTCTTTTCCCCGCCATGGCAGCCTGCTTTTGCATCAGCCCGAGCTTCCAGTCCAGTTTGAAACGGTTCGAAATGGAAATCAAGCTAACCGTCTTCGCGACGCTGATCGCACTGGGTGCGGATGGGATCGACGTGCTGGGACAGAGTTCACTGGGCGTCGTGGCACGCCCCGAGTACTTCCGCTATTTTCTGACGGCGATCTCCATGGGCCTGGTGATGATCGTGGTTCAGTACTTCGGATGGGATGAGTCGCTGTTCCTCGGGCTGCTGACGGTCCCCTACGTCATTCTCATGCCGGTGGAACCGCCGCGGAGCGAACAGTTCCGGGGGATGGCATGGGGCGCCCGGCGTCGATTCTCCGGGGCAGCGGCATCGCGCTCGTCGTGTGAAGCAATCGCTGGTTTCCATCGAGACCATGCGGGACCTTTTCGTCGAGGCGATTATGTTCCGCAGCGGTGAAATGGCGGATCGTATTCTGGACCAATCCG
>CAZEBV010000175.1:0-4744 GCA_964510695.1 uncultured bacterium | reverse complement strand
TTATGGGATCCCCCTTGAACTAACTGGACTACGCGGAGTCTGACGTTTCCACCACGACGGGAACCGATCCGTCCGCCCACTGCACGAGGAGACGGTCCTCGCCCTCGACCTCGCTGCTTCGCGTGATCGGGGTGCCCTCCCGGGTGACCAGGGCGTACCCCCGCTCGAGGACCGTCCTCGGGTTGAGCGAATCGAACCGATCGGCCAGCCGCTCCACGCGGTGACGGCTGTGGGCCAGGGCGAACTTGAACCGGTCGTGAAGCCGATCCTTCGCCCGGTCCAGCGCCTCCCGGAAGCTGGCCATCAGCCGCCGGGGATCGGAGAAGACGGGTTTCTCGGCCAGGTAACGAAGCCGGTCGCGCCGACGGTCGAGGTTCGCGCGGTAGCGATCGGCCAGGCGACGCGCCCGGACGGACAACCGTTCCTCGAGCTGATCCCGGGTTGGTGCGATTTCCTCCCCGGCGGCGGTGGGGGTGGGGGAACGGTGGTCGGCCACCAGGTCCGCCAGGGTCACGTCCACCTCGTGACCCACGGCACTGACCACCGGCACCGGACAGTCCAGAATCGCCCGGACCACCCGTTCGGTGTTGAACCCCCAGAGGTCCTCGGGGCTCCCTCCGCCCCGGGCCACGACGAGAAGGTCCAGGTCCACGATCTCGGGCAGCCGCCGGATTGCCCGCTCGAGGTCGGGGGCGGCCTCCCGGCCGCTGACCCGGCTGGGATACAGCACGAGGCGAAGAAGCGGGCATCGCCGGCGGACCGTCTCGACGATGTCCCAGAACGCGGCCCCCTCCCCGGAGGTGACCACGCCGACCGTCGACGGCAAAAACGGAAGCGGCCGCTTGCGCTCCTCCGCGAGAACCCCCTCCTCCTCGAGCGCCCGCTTCAGCTCACGGAACTGCCGCTCCAGTTCACCCAGCCCCGTGGACCGCAGCTCCTCCACGATCAGCTGATAGTCCCCCCGCGGTTCGTACACGTCCAGGCGACCCTCCGCCGCCACGCTCATCCCCTCCTCGGGACGAAACTCAAGCGAACGGTTGGCTCGCCGAAACATGACGGCCTTCAAACGCGCCTCGTCGTCGACCAGGGAAAAATACATGTGGCCCGAGGCGTCGTAATGGGTGAAATCCGCGATCTCCCCCTGAACCCGAACCGGGTCGGGAAACCCGGAACGCAGGCAATCTCGAACCAGGGAGGTCAGTTCCGAGACGGTGTAGGAGACCGAGGAGGTCAACGCAGGTTCTGTCGGCGGCGGGCCGACCGGCAGGTGTTGGCCAGCAGGCCCGCCACGGTCAGAGGGCCCACCCCACCCGGCACGGGGGTGATCAACCGGGCTTTTTTCGCCACCGCCTCGAAGTCCACGTCCCCCACGAGTTCCCCGTCGACCCGGTGGATCCCCGCGTCCACGACCACGACCCCGGCCTCCACGTGATCCGCTTCGATCAGCCGGGGAACCCCCGCGCCCGCCACGAGCACGTCTGCCCGCCGGGTGAAGGGAACCAGATCGGGGGTGTCCTCGTTGAGACAGATCACCGTGGCATCCCGGTTGATCAGCATCTGGGCCAGCGGCCGTCCCACGAGACGACCCATCCCCACCATCACGGCGGTCCGGCCGCGGAGATCGACCTCGTAGCGATCCAGCAGGTGAAGAATCCCGCGGGGGGTGGGCGGGTAGAAAAGGGGTTCTCCCTCCCCCATGAGTTTCCCGAAGTTCACCGGATGAAGCCCGTCGACGTCCTTGCGGGGGGACACCGCCTCCAGGGCCCGAGTTTCGTCCAGGGGGTCCGGGAGCGGAAGCTGAAGAATCAACCCGTCGACGGCGGGATCGTCGTTGAGGGACTCGATCTCGGCCCGGAGGGTCTCGAAATCGACCCCGGCGTCGAATCGATGAACGCTGGCGTCGATGCCGACCTCGCGAGCCCGCTCCTTCTTGTGGCGAATGTAACTCCGGGAGGCTTCGTCGTCCCCCACGAACACCACGTGAAGCGAGGGGGAAAGGCCGTCGGTCCGAATCTCGTCCCGGAGGCCCTGCAGCATCGATTCGGAAACGGACTGCCCATCAAGGAGGGTCGCGTTCAGCATGGGGCCGGACTTATTCCCGGGGTTTGACGGTGAACCGTATGGCGGTGCGCGTCTTGCCGTCGATTTCGACGTCCACGAAGGCGGGAATGCAGATCAGGTCGTAACCGTTGGACGCCACGTAACCGCGGGCGATGGCGATGGCTTTCGTGGCCTGGTTAACCGCCCCGGCCCCGATCCCCTGCAGGTCGACCTCGCCCTCTTCCTTGATGAAACCGGCAATGGCTCCCGCCACGGAGGTGGGACTGGAATCCGAAGAGACTCGCAACAGGGAAGCCACCGCAGTTCTCCTTTCACGATCCCGGCGTCATGGCGGCCGGTCCGGCACGCCCGATCAGTGCGAGCGCTGGGGCATCTCCTCGTAGACGCGGGTCACGTCCGTCGCCTCGTCAGCCGTCGGGTCGACCTCCACGATGAGCCCGTTGAGGATCCTCGGACCCTGCTTCTCTACCTTAAAACGAATCGGTCGCCCCGTCAAAAAACGCTTCGTCGCCAGCTCGGTCCGCACGCCGATCACGGAGTCGCGGGGGCCGGTCATCCCCAGGTCGGTCAGGTAGGCGGTGCCCCCCTCCAGAATCCGTTCGTCGGCGGTTTGCACGTGCGTGTGCGTTCCGAAGACCGCCGTGACCCGCCCCGCCAGGTGGTTCGCCAGGGCGATCTTTTCACTGGTGGCCTCGGCGTGAAAATCCACGAGGGCGAGATCGTACTCCTCGGCCTCCAGGATCCGGTCGGCCGTTCGAAAGGGGCAGTCGATGTCGTCCATGAAGGTGCGTCCCTGAAGGTTGAGGACCAGCACGGCCTGGTCCTGGATGCGATACATCCGATGACCTCGACCCGGGGCCTCCTCGGGATAATTGGCGGGGCGCACCACGGGCAGATGATCCGGCCGGGAGGCCATCTCTTCGACGAAGTCCTTCTTCTTCCAGATGTGGTTGCCGGAGGTCATCACGTCCACGCCGAAGTCCATCAGCCGCCGGGCGATGTCCACGGTGAGGCCCACTCCGCCGGCGGCGTTCTCGGCGTTGGCAACCACCAGGTCGAAGGACTCGTCCCGACGGGCGAGAAAATCCCGCACGGCCGATCGTCCGGGACTCGAGACCACGTCCCCCAGGCAGAGCCAGCGCACGGGGCGTTTAACGCGCCGCCCGGAGGAACGCCCGCGGGCGGTTGGTTTTGTCCCGGCGGTGTCCGGAGGGACGAACCGGGTCAGCGGGCAAAATCGACGACCCGTTTCTCACGCAGCAGGGAAACCTTGATCTTCTCGGGAAAATCGATCTCGTCCTGGATCCGGTTGGCCACGTCCCGGGCCAGGATCTCGGCCTCACGGTCGTCCACCACGTCCTCCTCGACGATCACCCGAATCTCCTCGCCGGCCTCGATGGCGTAGGTCTCCTTGACCCCGGAGAACTGACCCGCCAGGTCCTCGATCTTCTCCATGCGCTGAATGAAACTCTCGAACTTCTCCTTGCGGGCGCCGGGCCGTTCCCGGGAGATCAGGTTCGCGACGTGAGTGATGATGCCCTCCACCGTTTTGAAGGGCCGCTCCTCGGTGTGGGCCGCGATGGCGTAGACCACCGGGTCGGGGACGCCGTATTTCTCGGCGAGCGAGGCGCCGGCGGTCGGGTAGGATTGCCCGTTGGAGTGGTCGACCGTTTTCCCGATGGCGTGAAGGATGCCGGCCTGCTTGGCCATCTCGGCGTCGGCCCCGATCTCGGCCGCCAGGAGCCCCGCGAGGTGAGCGACCTGGATCGAGTGCTCGAGCTGATTCTGTCCGGCCTCGATGACGTATTTCAGCTGCCCGAGGCGGTAAACCAGCTCGTCGTTCACGCCGGTCACCCCGACCTCCGAGAGGGCCTCCTGGCCGGACTCCCGGATCGATTCCTCGAGTTCGTCCTCCGTCTTCTGGAAGACCTCCTCGATCCGGGCCGGTTGAATCCGTCCGTCGAGGATGAGTTTCTCGAGGGTGGCCCGGGCCACCTCGCGGCGGACCGGGTCGAAGCAGGAGATGAGGACGGCCTCCGGGGTGTCGTCCACGATGAGATCCACGCCCGTGACCTTCTCGAAGGCACGGATGTTGCGCCCGTCCCGTCCGATGATTCGTCCCTTCATGTCGTCGGAGGGTAGATCCACCACCTGAACGGTGGACTCGGTGGTTTCGTCGACCGCACACCGCTGAAGGGCCCTTGCCAGGATCCGACGAACGCGCGCCTCGGCCTCGTCCCGGGCCCGGGTCTCGACCTTTCGAATCCTGTCGTTGGTGCGTTTCTTGGCCTTGTCGATCAGGGTCTCACGGAGTTTGGCCTCGGCCTCCTCGGCGGTCAGCCCGGAGATTCGCTCCAGTTTCCGCTCGGTTTCCTGGAGCTTCTCCTGGATCTCTTCCTCCCGCCGGTCCAGCCGGTCACGTTTCTCCTTGAGCTCATCGATCTCCTGGTAGACTTCCTCCAGGCGTTCCTCGACGGTTTCCTCCCGGCGGTGCAGCTCCTCCTCACGCTGCTGCAGCTCCTCCCGTTCGGAGGCCAGTTCCTCCTCGACCTCCTGTTTGCGTTCCTCGATCTCCTCCTTGCCCTCCCACCGGGCCTCCTTGCGGATGGTCTCGGCGTCCCGGCGGGCTTCCTCGAGGATGCGTTCGGCCTCCCCTTCCGCCCGCTCCTTGATCTTGCGCTCG
>CAZEBV010000174.1:0-4746 GCA_964510695.1 uncultured bacterium | reverse complement strand
TGACCATTTCGGCCACGTTCGTGTGGCGTTCCGCCGTTTCGTCGAACGTGGAGGAAATGACCTCGGCGGCCCCGACGTTGCGCTCCATGTCGGTGACTTCCTCGGGCCGTTCGTCGATCAGGAGAATAATGATGTAGCACTCGGGATGGTTCTCGTGGATGCTGTTGGCAACCTGCTGAAGAAGGATGGTTTTTCCGGTACGGGGGGGTGAGACGATGAGTCCCCGCTGCCCTTTGCCGATCGGGGTGAACAGATCCACGATCCGCATGGAGACCTCGTCGGCGGTGGTCTCCAGCCTGAAGCGCTCCTGAGGGTACAGCGGGGTTAGGTCGTCGAAGTCCGTCCGCCTGGAGGCTTCCTCGGGATCCTCCCCGTTCACCATCTCGACCCGGAGGAGCGCGTAAAACCGTTCGCTGTTTTTCGGGGGTCGAATCTGGCCCGCCACGGTGTCCCCCATTTTGAGGGAGAACCGTTTGACCTGTGAGGGCGACACGTAGATGTCGTCCTCGCCGGGCATGTAGCTGTGTTCGCTTTTCCGGAGGAACCCGAAGCCGTCCGGAAGAATTTCGAGGGTCCCGCTTCCGTACTGGTTGCCGTTTCGGTTGGCCTTCTCCTCGAGCAGGGAGAGAAGGAGCTTCTCCTCGGTCATCGATCCCGGGTCATCGATTCCGATTTGATCGGCGAGCTGAAGAAGCTCCTCGGGAGGAAGACGCTTCAGGTCCTTCACCGAAGCGTCCGAGAGTTGGAGGGCTTTTTGTGGCACGGGGATCACGCTCCGTAGTCAGGGGGTAAACGTCGGGGTAGGATCGATCGTGGTTCAGGGTCCTTCAAGGGCCGTCTCCTCCGGGGCCGCACGGTCCGAAAGGGGTTCGAAGACCTCGTTCTTCAGGGTGTTCCAGTCCTGAATTTCCCCGGGAAGATGGTGGAAGGCGAGCCGGGCTTCACCGTCCGGGTAGGCTCCGGTCATTCGGCCGCGAAGGTCCTGTTCGATCGTTGAGGGGTCCTCCACGGCCGGAAAGAACGCCGCGAGGCGATCGACGCGCAGCCGACCGACCATGTCGCGGGTACCAGAAACGTGTTTCAGGGCCCGGGCGCCGGGTTCCCACGGCGCGTCGTCCTGGAGGACGAGGACCACCACAAGAAGCGGGGAATCGTACCGTTTCCATCGCTGGTACTCCGCGTAGAGTTCGGCGTGAAACGTTCGGGAAACCAGAAGGTTGAGCCGGGACTCCCGGGTCATGCCTTCTTCGTCCCGATCGAGTTCCCCGAGGATCTTCAGCTCGTGCGAGAGACCCTCGATGACGTCCTCCCCCGGGGGTTCCACCCGCATCAGAAGCCAGCGGCCCGGTTCCCGGTAGTTGAACCGTTTCTCGACGGCGGACTCCCCCGCCGGGGTCCGGTCGCTTCGGAGGCGGAAGACGGGCTGATCCGGGCGCTGATACTCGATGTGATAGGCCCGATCCCGCCGTCGTAGCCGGGACGCGAGGGCGAGAAGCACGTCGTGGAAGTCGATGGACGACGGATCGGTCCCCGCGTCCGATCCCGGGAGAAGGTCGTAAAGGAGGCTGAACTCGCCGATCCGTGAGGCGATGTCCGTCATGTCCTGCGGGGTCATTGTAATTTTTTCACGCGGGTTTTGAGGTCGTGGTAATTCTGGAAATCTCGGTCCATCTCCCAGAAATGTACCTCGCTGATGCCAAGCATTTCCTTGATGCGGGTGATGACCACGCGCATTTCCGGTTCCCCGGTGTAGGGAAGCATCACGCCCAGAAAGCCGCCGAAATACCCGACCCTGTCCCCTCTTCGCAGGGATTCGACGAACTCAAAAAGAGATCCTCGTTCGTCCCAGGGGACGATCAGAACACTGAGCTTCTTCGCCCGGTCGTCCTCCTCGAACCGACTGATTTCCTGCCGACAGACGGTGTCCAGCCAGTATTCTCCCCCGTAGACGAGAGGGTTCAGGGAGTAGTAATCTCCGAACTGGGGCTGAGGCAGCGCCCGGCGAATGCACTTCAGGGCCACCAGGGCGTAGTGGATGAGACGGTAGAGGTCCGCACCCGCGACCTCCTCCCGCCTCCGGCGAAGGAGCCATTCCCCGTTGAAGCGGTACGCGACGATTTCACGGTTATCGGACTCCAGGAAGACAATGGGTTCGTCGAAGGATTGAAGGGAATGTCTGAGTGCCTTGATCTCCGCCTCGTCATCCAGTGAATCAAGCTGTAACTCGTGGTCGATGAGTTCGGGAAGGGCGTCCGGTTGCTGCGAGCGGATTTTTTCGAGCCAGGTCGACCATGTGATGATTATCGCCTCGTTTATACGGTGGCACGGATTACCGGAACGTCGTGTCGGGAAGGGCCCGGCCAGAATGGAAAACGTTCGGGACGAGTGAGGAAGCGGCCAGCGAACGGCGTCCGGCGTCCCGAACCGGAACGACGGGTCCCCATTCTAACTATCGGAGTGTCAATTTCAATCGCAGCCGGCGGCCGGAGCGTCATGCCGCACTTTGAGCCTACATCGTCTCCGGCGCCCCGACCCCGAGCAGCTCGAGACCCCGCTGGAAAAGAACTTTCAGGAGTCGGACCATCACGAGCCGGCGGTGGGTGCGTTCGGGGCGTGACTCGTCCAGGACGCGGTGGTGAGCGTAATACGTGTGGAACTGGCCCGCCAGGTCCCGGAGGTACTGCGTTAACCGGTGCGGCTCCCGTCCCCGGGTGGCCCGTTCCAGGCGGTGGGGGAAATCCAGGGCATGCATCAGGAGACGGTGCCCCTCGTCCACGAGTTCGTCCTCGTAGTCGGGAAGCTCCCCCGGCGCGTTCTCGAGGATGCTGGCGAGCCGGGTGTGGGCGTACTGGACGTAATAAACGGGGTTCTCCTCGGTCCGGGCGGTCGCGACCTCGATGTCGAAATCGAGCGGACGCTGGTGTCCCCGGGTCAGGAAGTTGAACCGGACGGCGTCGGTGCCAACCTCCTCGACGAGGTCGCTCAGGGGCACGAAATCCCCCTGCCGCGTGGACATCGACAGCTCCTCCCCGTCACGGTAGAGGTTGACCAGCTGATAGAGTTCGACCTCCAGTCGGGCGGCATCGTGCCCCAGGAACTCCAGCCCCGCCAGGAGACGATCCCGATACCCGTGGTGATCGTGGCCCCAGACGTTGATCAGCCGGGGGAAGTCTCGCCGGTATTTCCGATCGTGGTAGACGAGGTCGTTGGCGAAGTAGGTGGGGGTTCCGTCGCTGCGAATCAGCACCCGGTCCTTGTCGTCGCCCGCCTCGCTCGTTCGCAGGTAAAGCGCGCCCTCTTCCTCGTAAACGTGATTCCCCGCCTCCAGTCGTTCGAGGGTGTCCGCGAGACGATCCTCGCTGGCCGCCTCGCTCTCCCGGACCACGGAATCGAAGGCCACGTCCAGGTCCCGAAGGTCCCCGAAGATGCCCTCGAGAATCCGTTCCGCCGCCTGGTCGGCCAGGTCGTGCACCGACTGTCCCGGGTGAACGTTCATGGTCCGGGCCAGCTCCGAAAGATACTGGCCCCGATAGTGCTCCTCCCCCAGTTCAACGTCCCGGCCTTCCTCCTGCTGCAGCCGCCGCTGGAGGCTTTCGCCCAGGCGAGTCATCTGGCTTCCCGCGTCGTTGACGTAGTACTCGGCCGAGACGTCGAACCCGTGGGCTTCCAGCAGCCGCCGGACCACGTCACCGTAAACAGCCCCCCGGCCGTGACCGACGTGGAGGGGGCCCGTCGGGTTGGCACTCACGAACTCGATGAGGACCTTCTCCCCCTCGCCGAAGCGCCGCAGGGGAACCGACCCGTCCCTCAGGATGCTCCGCGCGGTCTCCATCAGGTACGCGTCGTCGAACACACAGTTCACGAAGCCCGGCCCGTCGATCCCGACGGTGTCGATCGCCGGCTCGTCCGTCTCGATCCCTTCGGCCAGTTCCTCGGCGACCGCCCGGGGGGACGCGCCCACGGCGTCCCCGGCGCGCAGGGGAAACGTGATGGCCAGGTCGCCCATCTCGGGCTGAGGGGGAGGTTCCACCCCCGGGGAGATCCCCTCCGCAGCCGGGTGCGATTCACGGTAGCGGGCCACGGCCCGACGGCAAATTTCACGGGGTAGTTCCACGGAGACTCACCCACTTCGAACAGGGTAAAATCGGCGGGAACGAACCGCCGGAACGCTGAACGGAACGGGGCATTATAGCCTCTTCAAACCCGGGACAACCTCAGGACCGGGACGGGCGTCGATGCGGCGCCACCGATCGGGCCAGCACGAGCGCCGCGGTGGACCCCGCGCCCCCGTCCCTGAGAGCCCCCGCGGCGGTTGCCAGCGTGGCCCCGGTCGTGTAGATGTCGTCCACCAGAAGCCAGTCGCCGGAGAGTGACGGAGCCCCGGCTCGAGGGGAAAAGACTCCCTCCAGGTTGTCCAGCCGCCTCGACCGCGGCAGCCCGGACTGCGGCGGGGTCGCGCGAGTTTTTCGGAGGAGGTCCGTGACGGGCAGACCCAGGGTTTCTCCCAGGGCCCCGGCAAGCTGGGCGGCCTGGTTGAACCCCCTTTCCCCTCGCCTCGGCTCGGAAAGGGGGATTGGCACGAGGCCCGTCCAGTCCACCGGATCCAGCCGGTTTCGAAGGATGCGTGCCATCCGGTTTCCCAGCCAGGACCCCCAGGCCCGGCAGCCCCCGAACTTCCAGTCCCGGACGATGGTCCGGAGAGGATCCGTGTAGGTGTAAGCGGCCCGGGCGAACACGAGCGGGGAA
>CAZEBV010000173.1:0-4778 GCA_964510695.1 uncultured bacterium | reverse complement strand
AGGTGGGTCCTTAGTTTCGAGGATACACGATACACGATCCACTCATCGTGTTGCTTCGAAGGTAGTATACCACACCCACCGAACGGTGGAAACGGAAACCGGTGGTCATTCGCCGACCCGCCATCGATCGCTTGAGGTCCCTACCCGCTGGACCTACGATACGGGGGTGTTCACGACTCCGTCGACGGGGGGGACATCCTCCATTCAGGCCTCGGTCATCATTCCACTCCACAACGAACGGCACAACCTCCCCGGGCTGCGGGACGAACTGGACGACCTGCTGAAGCAGGAGGAGCGGATCCAGGAGGTCATCTGGGTCGACGACGGTTCGAACGACGGGTCATCGGACTGGCTCGACGCCGAGCTCACCCCGCCCCATCAGCCACTTCACCTGACCGCCAACTTCGGACAGTCCGCCGCCATGAAGGCCGGCCTCGACCGGTCCCGGGGGGACACCGTGGTGTTCATGGACGGCGACGGTCAGAACGATCCCGCCGACATCCCCCGGCTGCTCGACGGCATCGAACAGGGGCGGGACATCGTCAGCGGGTGGCGCCGTGACCGGAAGGCTCCCCTGCTTCGCCGCCGTGTGCCCTCCCGGGTGGCCAACGTCCTGATCAGCGTGCTGACCGGCGTGAAACTGCACGATTACGGCTGCAGTCTCAAAGCTTACCGTCGGAAGGTCATCGAGGACGTTCCCCTCTACGGAGAACTGCACCGTTTCCTTCCGGCACTGGCCTCGTGGCGGAGCGTGGACATCCACGAGGTCGAAGTCAACGATCGTCCCCGCCGCCACGGCCGCTCCCACTACGGACCCGGCCGGATCCTTTCCGTCCTCCTGGACCTCTTCCTCGTAAAATTCCTCGTGGACTACCGGTTCAGGCCGATCCGGATCTTCGGCGGCATCAGCCTGCTTTTGTTCCTGGGAACCCTTCTGGGGGCAGGGTACCTCGGCTACGCGAAACTCAGCTGGAGCCAGAGCCTGAGCGACCACGCCCTTACCACCGTGACCGTGCTGCTGGGGGTCACGGGCATGCAGAGCTTGATCCTGGGTCTTCTGGGCGAACAGATGGCCCGTCTCTACACGGAAACGGCCGGGGCCAAACCCTATGTGCTGACGGGTTCCCCGGACGCCGTGGACGAACCGACGACCCGCTGATGAGGCTTCCGTGATCCGATGACGGCGTCCCGCCGCCTGATCCTCTTTTACCTGGTGCTTGCCCTGATCGCGGCTCCGTTCGCCTTCCAGACGGTGGTCTCCAACGACGTCTGGAAAAGCCTCTACACGGGACGCTACGTCGCCGCGACCCTCTCCTTCCCCCACCACGGTGCCTTTGCCTTCACCCCGGTCCGGGAGGGGGTACTGACCAAAACCGCCCGGACCTGGCTGGGCAACCTGACGTTCTACGGCATCTGGCGGACCGCGGGTGTCCCCGGGTTACAGGGGTTCCGATTCCTGCTCCTTTTGGCCTGCCTGGCCCTGATCCACGGCATCGTGGATCGTCGACCCGACGGTACCGTCCTGCTCCTGCTGGTCCTGATGGTGTTCGGCCTCGAACAGAAGCTGATGCTGCGCAACGCGCTGTTCCTGATCCCGGGGCTGACGCTGCTCTTTTTGTGCTGGCACCGAGGGGTCAACGAGGATCGGTCCGGGTGGCTTTGGGGTCTCCCGGTCGTGCTGACCCTGTGGAGCAGCGTTCACGCCTCCTACCTGGCCGGGCTCGGTCTGTTAGGACTGCTTCTGACCGGGGAAACCCTGGATCGTCTTCGGGGTGAGCGGGGCCTGGGCCCCTGGCTGTATCGAGCGGTACCGGCGGGACTGGCCAGTCTCCTGGCTCCGCTCTTCCTGAACCCCTACGGGCCGGCCGGTCGTCGACTCGGAATCCTCAAGCGCCTGGCCGCCCCCGGGGGCGGCTCCCTTCTCCCCACCTCGACGCCGGCCACCGATGCCCCCTCCGGAGGCTGGTACGAATGGCTGAAAAACACGATGCAGAGCTCCGTCTTCGGACACGTCGGGGGTGAACAGACCGTTTACTCGACGGATTTTTTGTTCCCGCCCGAACACCTGAACGAGCTCTACGTGGCCGCTTCGGTCGGGCTCGTGCTCGTGACGCTGGGCCTTCTTATTTTCACGGGAGAGCGTGTGTCACTCGCGGAGCTTCTGGCCTTCCTGGCGGCGGCCTGGGTGGGGCTTTCCTACCTGCGGACCGTCGCACTGATTCCTCTCACGGCCGGCCCGATTCTGCTCATGAAAGCCGAACGGGGAGACTACGAGGACCTCGGGCTGAGCCGATACGGGACCGCGGCGGTGTGGGGGACCGTGTGTATCCTCCTCGTGCTGATCGGCCACCGGGTTTTCCTCTCGAGGGCGCCGGACTTCGCGCCCACCACCTACCGGGCCTACGGACCCGGGGTGCATCCCCGGCTTTCCTCCGCGGTGCCCGACCACCTGCTGCGGCTCCATCGGGAGGAGAACTTCTACAACGGGTACAGTCTGGGAAGCTGGCTAATCTGGCGCTGGTGGCCCCGCAAGAAGGTCTTCGTGGACTCCAAAAGCTCCGCCTACCGGCCGTCCTTCCGACGGGACGTGCTCACGGAAGGTCATTACCGCCTGATTCAAAAATACGACATGGCGCACGCCATCCTGCCCCTCGGGGATCCCGCGGTCTACTTCCACTTCATTCCCTCCAGGCGGTGGCACGTCATGGGGTACGATCAGGGGATGATCGCCCTGCGACGCGCCGGGCCGTCGGCGGCCGAACCCCGGGACGAGGCCTGCCGACTCCTCCTCGACCGGAACCAGCTCGAGAACCTCCGCCGGGCGTCCCGCCGTTACCTGCGCCGGATTGCCTCCTCCATCCGCCGGTTCGGCCGCCGGGGTAAACCCGCGGGCGCCTTCGAGCGCCCACCACCGGTCCCCTCCTCCCACCGGGACATCCTCGAGGATCCGTGCATGACCAACATCCCCGGGCAACCTCCCCCGACCGACCGGTAGACGCTCCCGTTCCCGCAAACCGTCCACCCAACGGGGCCGTCGGCGTCAATGCACGGACTCCGGCCCGTTTCGGGGGCGGGGCAGGCTCAGGTAGACTTTTTCCCATCCTGCGGACGGGATCCGGTTGACATGAGAATTTTAATGGTTTCGCCCCAGCCGTACTACCAGGATCGCGGCGCCCCGATCGCGGTCTTCACCCGCTGTCGGGCGCTCACGGATCTGGGGTGCGAAATCGATCTGTTCACCTATCCGGTGGGAGAGGATCGCGCGCCCGGCGGAACCCGTCTTCGACGGATTGTCCCGGTGCCGGGCATCGACGCCGTTCCCCGCGGACCCTCCCTCCGGAAGGCCTTCCTGGACCTGCTGCTTTTCCTGCACGTGTTTCTGGAGCTTCTGTTTTCCTCCCGTGACTACGATTATTTGCACTGCCACGAGGAAGCGGCTTTCTTCTGCCTCCCTCTCAAGCACTGGTTCGAACTCCCTCTGGTGTACGATTACCACTCCGACATGGGAGAAATCACCCGGGGATCCGAACGGTACGGTGCCCCCCCCTTCGTACGGATCACCGAGTGGATCGAACGGACGGCCCTCGACGGTGCCGACGCCGTCGTCTGTCAGTGTCCCCCTCTGATTGATCCTTCGTGGTCGAGAACACGGCGATCGAGCCGTTCCGGACCGAGGACCCGAACCATCCCCCCCCGCTGTCCTCGAGGGTCGACGAATGGCTTCGTGAGGACGAAATCACGATGGTCTACACGGGTTCACTGGAGGACTACCAGCGGCTCGACCGGTTCCTGGAGGGCTTCGCCGAAGCGGCCAACCGCGATCGGTTTCAGCTTCTCGTCGCGGGCGGCACCCCCGATCAGGTCGAACGCTATCGGAGCCTCGCCGAACGCCTGGGGCTCGAAGACCGCACCCTCTTTTTGGGACGGGTGAACAACCCGCGGATCCCCCGGCTCCTCGAGGCCTCGGACCTGCTTCTCTCCACCCGGGCCGAAGGGAAAAGCACTCCCCTGAAAGTGTTCGGCTACATGTGGGCCGAAAAACCGATCCTCGCCACGGACGTGGAGGGACACCAGGCCATCTTCGAGGACGATGCCGTAATCTGGTTATCCCCCTCCGCCGAGGGGTTTCGGGGGGCGCTCGAACGACTGGATCGAGGGACGCTGGACCGCCACGCCGAACGCACCCGGGATCTCTTCCACGCACAATACAGCTACCCTCGCTTCAGGGAAAAACACGAGCCGTTCCTGAGGACGATGGAATCCATCGTGGGGGAAACCAGGAGGAACCAGACCGAACCCCCGAGCCGGCCGGGGGAACCGTTCTGACCCTGGCAGCCCACAGGCTGAAAGTGACCCCGGTCCGCTTTCCGGAACGCGGGGACGAACCCGCCGATGATCGGGCGGGCGAACGGCGGGACGAACCGGTCAGCCAGCTATAATGAGGGGAGGCTTTCCGGGGTCATCGTTCGTCCGAACCCGCCCGGCGGGCCCTGATCCGGGGTAACACTGGATCCGACCCGCTCATTCTGCACCGCCGTGGAGTCCATCGCCATGGGAGCCCCAGACGTCCTGGTGGTCGGCATTGACGGTGCCACGTTCGACCTCCTTGATACCTGGCTCGAAGAGGAGAAACTTCCCCACCTGAGGACCTGCGTGGAGCAGGGGGTCCGGGGTGATCTGACGACCACATACCCCCCCCTCACCGCACCGGCCTGGGCTTCCTGCATGACCGGGTCCAACCCCGGACGCCACGGCGTGTACGATTTTTTGACGGCCGA
>CAZEBV010000172.1:0-4791 GCA_964510695.1 uncultured bacterium | reverse complement strand
CCTGGCGACAGAACCGTCGTCAGTGGGAAGACCGGCGGGCGTGTTATTCTCATTAACTCCCCGGACGGGGAGGCTGGAATATTTCGAACCAGAAGGGACAATACGCCCGACCGTACACATTGGACGTGTGTGAACTCGAACCTTCGGATGAACGGGAGGAATTTCCCGTGAGCGACGACGCCGACGAGGTTGACCAAGTTCAGGAGCCCATCGCAGCCATTCTCGCCCCCGGGCGGAAGCACGCGTTCTCCCGGGGCAAAGAAAAACTGGAGGCCCTCCGCGACCGGTGTGAGGAGGTCCTCTCAGAAGTGTGCGTGGCCGTACCCGGGGACTCCCCGATCACCCGCAAAAAAATCCCCGAACGTACGACGGTCGTCGACGATCAGGTACCCGGTAAAAACGGACCGCTCGTCGGTTTCTACTCGCTTCTTCACGTGCTCGAACGGCCGGTTCTCGTTCTCCGGTCCGATCGTCCCCCTCCTCCGACCAACGTGCTGAAAGCCCTGCTGAAGGCCTGGCTCGAGGAGGACGAACCGACCGGCGTGTACGTCGTGGAACCCGCCGAGAAGATCCCCTTCCCGGTCATCCTGCATCCTCGCGTGGAGGGCAAAGTCCGCCATCAAATTCAGCAGGGGGATCCGCGGGACGTGGACTATTTTTTGCGCTCGATCCAGGCCCGCAAAGTTACCCCCTGATTTCAGGCGGCCGGCAGACGGCGCCGAACGACCCTCGCAAGGGCCTCCGGGCGGTCCTCCTGCAGGTAATGGGAGGCTCCGGGGACCCGGTGCACCGACAGCCCGGGGAACAGCCGCCGCCAGCGGTCGACCACCGACGCCCGACCGAAGAACCAATCGTTTATCCCCACGACCAGATCCACGGGTAACCCCGGCAGCCGGCCAAGGCGCTGGCGGACGGAACGGATCCACGGGGCCTCGGTCCGGATGGACCGGGGAAACACCCAGGTCGCCCGACGCCGTCGAGGACCCTTCAGGGGATCCCGGTAGGCTGCCGGTACCTCCGAACCGATCTCCCACCGGCTGACCCCCAGGGGCATCAGCCAGCGCACGAAAAAATTGTGCTTCTCACAGAGGTATCGCCCCGCCGGACCGCCCACCGCCGCGGAGAATAAATACAGCATCCAGTCGGGCTCCCAGCACCAGGTGTTGCAGAGGACGATCGCCCGAAACCATTCCGGATGATCGACCGCCAGGGACAGGCCGATCGGTCCGCCCCAGTCGTGTCCCACCAGCACGACATCCCTGAGCCCGAGGTACTCGACCAGCCGACGGACGGCCGCCGCGTGTTCCCGGGGGAGAAAGCCGTAATCCGACGGGGCCCGGGATCCCCCGAACCCCGGATAGTCGGGCGCCACGCAGCGGGCCTTTTCCCGCAGATCACGGATCACGTCACGATACAGGTAGGACCAGGTGGGGTTCCCGTGCAGAAAGAGGATCGGGGGGCCATCGCCCTCGTCGAGGTAATGGAGGCGTGCGCCCCGGTCCGTCAGGAAACGTGAGGTGAACGGGTACTCGGACCGATCGACGTCGAAGTCAAGCTGCGGGGAGGGCATCGAGTCACCGCCGGGACCCGGCCGACGAAAACCGGGCCCTCACGAGATCAATCGAAGGAATCAGGGCCGACAGGGTTCGGCCACCCGAAGCTGCTGTAGGGAAATACAGGTCGGCTCCTCCCCGGGGGTCACCACCGGGAGCTCGTTGATGGTCAGCACGGTCGCGTGATGCTCCTTCCAGTTCACCACCGACTGCGCCCAGATCTGGGCGCCCGTGACGCCGTTCGGGTCGGTCTGGGCGAAGGGCACGAGCGTGACGAACTGAGACAGCTTGCCGTTCTTGTCGAACTCCTCGCCGTAAATCTGCATCCAGATCTCATCGTCCACGTAGGAGAGCCGATGACCCATGGTATGGGTTTCGGGCAGCTTCTGTTTGATCACGTGGACTGTTCGCGGCTCGAAGCGCACGTAGTCAGGGCTGAAGTTCCAGTGGGGTTCCTCGTCCAGCTCGAGGGCATGGTAATCGTATTCGTGGCCCGTTCCGAGCCGCCTGGAGGGCCGGGTTCCCGGTTTACGACGCGGCACCAGGATCGTCCTGCGGCCCAGGTGTTCGAACCCCGGGTACCAGCTGGGATGGACGAAGGGCCCCTGAAGGCTGTCCCCGAAACCGTCCCCGCCACCGGGGGAGCGCTTCATCCAGTTGCCCCCCGAGACCCGACGTACGCGGCGGAGCGAGCGAACGTAAACCCAGGCGTCCGACAGTCGTCCGGTCGTATAGCTGATGCCGTAGATGCCGATGCCGCGCAGATCCTGCGGGTAACGCACGAAAAAGAGCCCACGCCCGTGCACGCGGTCCGGTTTCACCGAGGTCGGCCCCCCGTGACCGACGTTCTCCCAGTGGTTGATGAACCGGTACCGCTGGGCCGTGGTGATGAGCTTCCGCTCGATCCCGTCGTCGCCCTTGATGAGCAGCGTATGAGCGGCCGGGTCGGACGCGAAGTGAAAGGTCGGCGCCCCCCAGTAACGATTGTACTGCACGAGCGCTCCGGCGTAGGGATCCCCGGTGTCCACGTCCGGGAAGGGCAGCCCCGCGGTGTAATCCTCGATGTTCCCCTGGGCGGGGTTGTAGCCGACCTCCTCGGAGTACCGCTCGGTGGCCTGATGGTATTCCTCGGAGATCTCGAAGTCCGGAGCGTCGGTGAGCTTGATTTCCTGTCCGTCCCGGCGTACCCGCCGCATCAGCCCCTCCGTCATCATCTCCCGGATCGTATGGCCCTGGAAGGTGTCATCGAGGTGCTCGTCCAGGTTGTCCGGGGTGAGCACGAAGCCCTCGGGCAGTGACTCGGCACGCACCCCTCCGGTCACCAGGATCAGCAGTCCTCCCACCACCAGCAGCAGCGCCGCCCGACGAAGCTCAGCGTGACCGGAACGAATCATGCCCGACCGCTCCTTCCGTTCGAGGTTCGAGGATCACGCATCGATCCTACACGAATCCCGGTTCGTTCAAGGGATCCCCCTGGTCGGAACCGGTTCGGTTCCCGGGGGATGGGCCGCTCGCCGCCGACGGCCACGGTCAGGCCGTTCCGGCCTGACTGCCCGGGGCGGTGGGTACCGGAGGCTCCCCGGCCCGGGCACGGCGAACGACTTCCAGCCGATCCTCCTCCGGACGGCCCCCGAACAGCAGAGCCGCGGTAAACACCACGAGGGACGCCGTGACGATCCAGCCCACGGAGGATCCGAACCAGGGCCCCAGGGCCTCCACAAAACCGGGGTACCAGGCCGCCACGGGCCGGTATACCAGGCCCGTGGTGACCGACGCCAGCAGGGTGTAGAAAGCGGAGGGCTCGTTCACCCGCTCCCAGTAGAAGCACAGGACGATCGGAAGGATCGCCCCGGTCGGAAGCTCCAGGAGAAACAGCAGCGTCGACAGCAGCCCCTCGCCGATCATCAGGGCGACCACGGCGGGCACGATCCAGTACAGCGTGGTAAACACCCGGGCCGCCAGCAGTTCCTCCCGGTCCGAGGCGTCGGGGTAGAGGTACTCCCGGTAGACGTCCTGGGAGAGGATGGTGGCGATGTTCCAGACCAGCGGAGCCATCGTGGAAATGATGGCCCCGATGACCCCGGCCATCATGATCGTGCCGACAACCAGGCCGACGGTGTGTCCGCCGAAACTCGGGTCCCCGATTAGCCTGGCCACGGTGCCGAAGGCGAGCTCCGCCGTGAGGGGTTCTCCGAGGGCCCGCTCGTACAGGGGGGCGAATACCCCCACCGCGTAAATGCCCACGGTCATGGTGAGCAGACCGAAAAACAGGTAAATCAGGGCCGACCACAGGCAGGAGGCGACCGCCTCCCGCTCCGTGTCCGCGCGGGCCAGCGGCGAGTAATAGACGTTGGACACGAAGTGGGAGGCCACCCCGACGATGAGCCAGTGAACCACGTAGGGAACGTTCCCGGTGGGGTCCAGGTGGCCGGTCGGCATCCCCGCGATCGCCTCCTGGAGCGGCGTGTGGTCCACCAGCACGAAAACCCCCAGGATCAACCCGCCCAGGCAGACCCCCAGGTGGATGATGTTGGTGGCGCTGGTGGCGGAAAGCCCCCCCAGCGTGAGGTAGATCCAGCCCAAAAACGAACCGATCACGACTCCCCACAGGAGGGACAGCCCGGTCAGCGACTGAATGATCAGGGCCACCCCAAGCAGCTGGACCCCGTTGACGATCATCCCGATAACCAGGCCCAGCCCCACGCCCAAAAAGGCGAAGCGGCGGCTGAAGCGGTGGACGTTGAACGCCACCAGCGTCATCATCTTCGTGCGGTAAAAGAACCGCCCCGTCGTCAGCCCGGCCAGCACGAACCCCAGGGCTCCGCTGAGGATAAACGCGTAGGTCGCCACGCCGATGTTGAAGACGTCCTCCGCGACCCCCACGGTGCTGGCGGCTCCCAGCTGGGTGCCCACCAGAACGGAGGCAATCCCCAGAACACCCAGCCCCTCCGGGCTGAACTGCCAGTCGGAGGAGGTCGTCCCGCCGCGGGCCACCCAGACGCCGACGATCAGCACGAACCCGAGGTACCCCGAGAGAATGAACGACGAAACCACCTGAAGGGTGTCCATCCGCTGCCCTCCGTCCCGGGAGGCCACGTCGCGGCCGCGGCCGGACGAAAAGAACGGGGCCGGAGGATCGGCTCCGCGGTGTCCTCCGGTCCCTGCTCCCCGGTCAGGGAAATCCGACGCCTGAATCACCCCACGAAAGCTCCATCCTGAACGGAAACCACGCAACTTT
>CAZEBV010000171.1:475-4801 GCA_964510695.1 uncultured bacterium | reverse complement strand
CCGTCTTCGAGGCGGTCACCGGGACGCGCGCGGCCGCCGCGACGTAAGCTCCTCGACTGGACACCCCCCCCTTCCGTCTGCTTTAATCAGGGTGGCTCTTCTTTCCCATCGTACCGCCGGTCGGGGCCTCGTTTCCGCCCCTGCCGTCCACCGTGAAAAGCACCATATACCTTCGTGCAACGCCCCTTCGTGAAAGGAGGATGGATCGATCATGAAAGAAGCCGTGATCGTCGAAGCACAGCGCACGCCCGTCGCCTGCGAGGAAGGCGCCCTCGAGGACGTCCACCCGGTGGACCTGGGTGCCTACCTGCTGCAGGGCATGCTCGAGAAGACCGAACTGAACGCCAAAGAAATCGACGACGTGATTTTCGGATGCGTCGGCCAGGTGGGTGAACAGGCGCTCAACGTGGCCCGCAACGTCGTGATCGCCGCGGGGCTTCCGATCGAGGTCCCCGCGACGACCTCGGATCGTCAGTGCGGCTCCAGTCAGACGGCCCTCAACCTGGCGGCCGCCAAGATCAAAGCCGGGGTCAACGACGTGATCGTGGCCGGTGGGGTCGAACACATGACCCGGATCCCGATGGGGTCCAACACCGAGATCAACGGCCATCCGTTCACCGAACGCTGGGTCGAGCGCTTCGACCCGGTTCCCCAGGGCATCTCCGCCGAAATGATCGCCGACGAGTGGGACCTCTCCCGGCGGGAGGTCGACGAGTTCTCCTACAACAGCCACATCAAAGCCGCCGAGGCCATCCGGGAGGGACGCTTCGACCGGGAAGTGCTTCCGATCCCCGTGCACGAACTCGCGGAGCAAAAGGCCGAGGAGAAGGAGGCGGTCCCCGCCGGCGCCGACGGGGACGGCGCGCCCGCGGCCGAGGAACAGTGGTTCGAGGTCGACGAGGGCGTGCGCATGGAGCCCAACCTCGAGAAGATGCTCGACCTGGATCCGGTCTTCGACGAGGACGGCGTGATCACCGCCGGCAACTCCTCCCAGATCAGCGACGGGGCCTCGATGACCCTGCTGATGTCCCGGGAGAAGGCCGAGGCGCTGGGGTACGAGCCGCGCGCCCGCGTCCGTGCCCAGAAGGCCGTCGGGGTGAACCCCACGACGATGCTGACGGGCCCCATCCCCTCCACGCAGCAGATCCTCGAGGAGGAGGGCATGTCGGTGGACGACGTGGACGCCTTCGAGGTCAACGAGGCGTTCTCCTCGGTCGTGCTCGCCTGGGCCGACGAACTCGAGCCCGACATGGAGCGGGTGAACATCAACGGCGGTGCCATCGCCCTCGGCCATCCCCTCGGGGCCACCGGCACCAAGCTGATGACCACGCTGCTGCACGAGCTCGAGCGTCGGGACGAGCAAATCGGGCTCCAGACGATGTGCTGCGGCGGCGGACTCGGGGTCGCCACGATCATCGACCGGGACGTCTAAAGCGAGGCTCGGGAGCCCGGCGCCGCGGGTGAACGATCGCCCGCGGCCTGACGCTCCCCCGTCCGTACACAGTCCCCCTCCTGCCGAAGGTGGTTCAGGAACGGGAGAGGGTGGACTGCGTACGGTGGGAGGCGGCGCCCGGAATCAGAAGCTGAAGAGGTCCACGCCTCCGGTCACGCCGATGACCTGGCCGGTCACGTACTCGGCATGCTCGCTGACCAGAAAGGCAATCAGGGTGGAGACGTCCTTCTCCTTGCCGAGCGACTTCATCGGGGTGGCCTGACGAATTTTCTCCCACTGGGGATTCAGCGCCTCGAGTTCCTCGGAGGAGAGCCCCGCGAGGTCCTCCATGACGATGTTGGGGGCCAGGATGTTGCAGGTGACGCCGTGCCGGGCGCCCTCGAGGGCCATGGTCTTGCCGAACCCGATCAGCGCGGCCTTCGTGGCCGAGTAGGAGGACTGACCGTATCCTCCCTGCCAGCCGGCCATGCTGGACATGTTGATGATGCGCCCCCAGCCGCGCTCGCACATGCCCGGGAAGATTTCCTTGGAGATGTTGTAGGTTCCGGTCAGGTTGATCGCCATGTCGCGGTCCCAGGTGTCGTCGTCGAAGTCGGCGAGCTTGCCGACCGCGTCCACCATGGCCGCGTTGTTGATCAGGATGTCGACGGCCCCGCTTCGGTCGCGGACCTCCGAGACCGCCTCCGAGACGTCATCCCGGTCGGTTAAGTCACACTCCACCGCGTAGGCGTCGCCGGGCACCTCGTCGGCGACCTCCCGGGCCGCCTCCATGTCGACGTCAAGCACCACGACCTCGGCGCCCTCCTCGGCGAGCACACGGGCGTCCTCGCCGCCGATGCGTCCGCCTCCCCCGGTAATCAGGGCCGTTCTGTCGTCGAGACCAAGATCCATCGTAACCGCTCCTTTCCACAAAGTGAGTCGGATCGAACGTATCGTGAACCAGCGATCAAACGAGGGTGCCATTGAACCATGGCACCGAAGAGCACTCAAGCAGCCGGGGACGCCCATCGGGACTCAGCGGTTCCGCCGCCCGATGAGCCGCACCACCTCCGCCAGCCGACGGGTCGGATACTCGAGGCTCCCCAGCAGCTCCAGGGCCTCCTCCAGGTAATCCTCCAGTTGACGGCGGGCCTCCTCGTCACCCACCACGGACGGATAGGTCCGCTGGCCCGACCGGCGGTCCGATTCGACGTCCTTGCCGATCCGTTCGAAATCCTCCTCCCGTTCGAGCAGATCGTCCCGAATCTGGAAGGCGATGCCAAGGACGGACCCCAGCCGATCGAAGCGATCCAGCGTCCCGTCGGAGATCCCGCCGACCCGACCGCCGACCCGAAGGCTCAGGGTCAGAAGGCAGCCGGTCTTGCGCCGGTAGACCCCCCGAACCCACCCTTCGTCCACGTCCGGTCCGACCAGCGACAAATCGTCGTGCTGCCCCCCGATCAATCCACGCCCGCCGGTCAGCCGAAGCGCATCGAGGACCAGTCCCCCCGCCTCCGGGGTCGAGGGGTCCACGTCGAGTTCCCCCAGGACCTCCAGGGCCCGGGCGTAGAGCGCGTTCCCGCACAGGATGGCCACGTGCTCTCCGAACCGCCGGTGGCAGGCGGGCTGTCCGCGTCGGTAATCATCGTCGTCCATCGCGGGTAAATCGTCGTGGACCAGCGAATAGGCGTGGATCATCTCGAGGGCGGCAGCCCCGCGCCGCGCGGCGCGGGATCGGTCCGCCGGGCCGAGTCGAGCGGCCTCCAGCACCATCACGCCCCGAAGCCGTTTACCGCCCGAGAGGGTGCTGTAGCGCATTGCCTCCGTCAGCCGGGCCGGGACGTCCTCGTCCCTCGGAAGAAGCTCCTCCAGGGCCGCTTCAACCCGACGTTTCTGATCCCCGTAGAAATCGGGGAACCCGCCGCTCATGCGTCCGGGGGGTCCCGGTCACGGAGACGGGGATCCGACGGGTTCGAATCGTCCACTTCCTCCACCAGAAGTTCCGCCTCCTCCAGCTGCTTCTCGCAGAAGCGGATCAAAAAAAGCCCCTCCCGATAGTAATCCATGGCTTCCTCAAGGGGGAGTTCCCCCGCTTCCATCCGCTCGGCCAGCTCCTCGAGGCGCTGGAGGGCCTCGCCAAAATTGTCGGGTTCGGGGTAATCGGCGTCGCCCTGGGGCATGGTGACTCAGGGGCCTCCACGGAGGGGCTCGGACGGGGCAACATCGACGGTTCCGGACAATCAAACGTGCTCAGAGGATAGGCCACACGGTGCATTCCACAAGGCCGGCGGCGGCGATTCGACCCCCCGTCTGTCGGCCTGCCAGCTTCGATCTATACTCAACCTTGGAGACGCTCGGGAGGTGACCTGATGATGCCGCGCGCAGCCGAGGCTCGACGGCTTCTGTTTCGATGTTACCGGTGGATCCGCCGGCGGCTTCTGCCCGAGCCCCTCTTCGACGTCCCCGGCGCTGGAAGCCTGGATCGATGGATCGCCGATCAACTTCGTCCGCCCACCGTGTCCGTGTCGGGGTTCAAGCTGGAAACCGACCCCCACGATCATCTCAACCTCACCGGACAGGGCGCCCACGAGGAGTTCCTCACGACCGTCGTGGAACGGGAGGTTGCTTCGGGGAACACGGTGCTCGACCTGGGGGCCCACGTCGGTTACCACACGCTTCACCTTGCCCGGGCGGTCGGAACCGGGGGGCGGGTTGTCGCCTTCGAACCCCATCCCGAGACCTTCCGCCGGCTGGTGCGCAACGTTCGACGCTCGGACGCCGATCACGTGCAGCTGGAGAACCGGGCCGTTTCGAACCGATCCGAAACCCGGGAACTCTTCGGACGGTACGCTCGGTCGGCGGATTATCGGGTCTTTCAGCGGGGGGAACGTGAC
>CAZEBV010000171.1:0-465 GCA_964510695.1 uncultured bacterium | reverse complement strand
TGGAGGCAATCACGCTCGACGATTACTTCGGCGCGTCCCCGCCGGGGGTTCACTTCGTCAAAATGGACCTTCAGGGGGCCGAGGGACTCGCCCTGGAGGGCATGGAGAACTGCCTTGAACACTGGTCTTCGCTGGCGATGCTGCTCGAATACTGGCCCTTTGGGCTCCGCCGGACCGGGACCGACCCCGGGACGTTCCTTCGGAGCCTGGAATCCCTCGGGTTCGACCTCTACACCGTGGAAGAAGGGCATGGGGCCACGCGTCCCACCTCCACCCTCGCCCCCCTGAAAGCAGAACAGATCCTCGCCCGATACGAGGAGGACCCGGCGACCTACACCACCCTTCTAACCCTGCGAGAAACCTCCGTTCCCGCGTTATGGGATCCCCCTTGAACTAACTGGACTACGCGGAGTCTGACGTTTCCACCAAGACTGGAACCGATCCGTCCGCCCACTGCACGAGTAG
>CAZEBV010000170.1:0-4845 GCA_964510695.1 uncultured bacterium | reverse complement strand
TGGCCCTGATTGCCGGGGCGCTGTCGCGTCTGGCGTCACTGGGCATCGGGGCGGTCATGATCGGGGCCGTCGTCACCAGCCACTGGCAGCACGGTTTCTTCATGAACTGGGCCGGCAATCAGGCGGGTGAGGGTTTCGAGTACCACCTCCTGGCCCTGGCTCTGGTCGCCGTGGTTTTGATCAAAGGCGGCGGCGCCTGGTCGGTGGATCGCCTCATCGACTGGCCGGCTCAGCCCAACCCCGCGGAGTGACCCGAGTACGATGGGTGGACGGAGTGATCCGGGACCCGGTCGCCGGCGATGTTCTCCCGGATGGCTTCGTCCCCCTTTACCGGGGAAAAAAGAACGAATCGGAGGAAGGAGAAGCCATGAACGAGGCAACCGAGAGGGCGAATTTTGAGCTGGGTCACGTTCACCTGAAAGTCACGGACCTCGATCGATCGGTGGCGTTTTACGAAGAGGTTTTGGGGTTGACCGAAACCGAACGGCAGAATCGATTTGTGTTCCTGAGCTGGGGCGAGCGCCATCACGATGTGGCCCTTCAGGAAGTCCACGGGTCGGCCGGATCGGCCGGGCCCGGCCTTTATCACCTGGCGGTTGAGGTCCCCGATCGGTCCGTCCTCGAGTCCCTTTATGATCGGGTGACGGAGTGGACGGACAACGTGAGTCCGGTGGACCACGGCATAAGCGAGAGCCTGTACTTCTCGGACCCGGACGGCATCGGCATTGAGGTCTACGTGGACACCCGACGGAGGAAGAACACGTCCAGGTGGAACGGCCGTTCGCGGCCGCTGAAGATAACGTGACGATGTCCGTCGGGGAAGCGGGGCCGAGACCGTACGACCGAGGATGTAATGGGTTGGCGTGAATTGATAATGATCAAACGTGATCCGAGGGAGTCGGAGTTGTTCCTGGTGTCCCCTCGTGGCGGCGCCCGTCTCCGCTTAAGCGTCCGAGGTCAATTGGCTGCGTCGATCGAGGCGAATGGCTGATCATGCTCGCGCAGGGCGTGACGGGACGGGTCGTGGGAGCCCCCGGCAGGGCATGGCCGACCTGGCTGACCTTCCCTCCGGCCCGGGGTATAATAGGCTTTTACCCTGGATCCGGGTCGTCTTTATCCTCCGCTGCCGTTGAAGCCCCGAGCACGAGGGCTCGTCGTCCGGGGGGACCCGGCGGTCATCCGAGTGTTCCCGAGGAGCACCCCATCCTTCAAGCCGAGGTTTCCGACATGTTCGAGCAATTTTCCGGCACCGACTCCTACATCACCAGCCCCGAGCTGCGCGACGTCGTCAACGTCGCCATCGCGCTCGAGAAACCCCTGGTCGTCCGGGGGGAGCCCGGCACGGGCAAGACGCTTCTGGCCCACGCGCTGGCCGAGGACCTCGATCTTCCCCTGCTGACCTGGCACGTGAAGTCCACGACCGACGCGGAGGACGGACTGTACCTCTACGACACCGTCCAGCGCCTCCACGACAGTCGGTTCGGCGACGGGGACGTAAGCGACGTGGCTCAGTACATCGAACTGGGCCCGCTGGGGAAGGCCTTCGAGATGTCGGAGCAGGACGGCGAACGTCCGGTCCTCCTCATCGACGAGATCGACAAGGCCGACATGGAGTTCCCGAACGACCTGCTGCACGAGCTGGACAACATGACCTTCGAGATCCAGGAGACCGGCCGCACGGTCGAGGCGCAGCAGCGCCCCATCGTCATCATCACGTCCAACGCCGAGAAGGAGCTGCCGGACGCGTTCCTCAGACGGTGTATCTTCCACTACATCTCCTTCCCCGACCGGGACCTCATGCGGCGGATCGTCGACGTGCACCACCCCGACATCGAGGACGAGCTGGTCGCCCGGGCGATCGAGCGGTTCTACTGGCTGCGCGATCGACCCGAGGTCCGCAAGCAGCCCTCCACCAGCGAGCTGATCGACTGGATCGGTGCCCTCGCACGCGCCGGCGTGGACCCCGAACGGCTGGAAGACGAGCTTCCCTTCCTGGGCACCCTCCTGAAGAAGGAGCAGGACCTGGAGAAGGTCCCGGTGAGCTGAGGACCCCATGTTCATCGACTTCTTCTACCATCTGCGCGACCGGGGGCTGCCGCTCGGGGTGACGGAGTTTTTGACGCTCCTCGACGCCCTGTCCGAGGGGCTGGCCCGGGAGAGCCTGACCCACTTCTACGGGGTGGCTCGAAGCATCCTGGTCAAACGGCCCGAGCATTTCGACCTATACGATCAGGCCTTCGCGGAGTACTTCGAGGACGTCGAGATGGACCCCGAGGCGAAGGCCGAACTCACCGAGGACCTGCTCGACTGGCTCGAGGAGAACCCCCTGCCTTCCCCGGAGCTGTCGGACGAGGAGATCGAGGCCCTGGACGAGCTGGACCTCGAGGAACTGCGCGAACAGTTCGAACAGCGCCTGAGCGAACAGGACGAGCGGCACGACGGCGGGGATCACTGGGTCGGCACCGGGGGAACCAGCCCGTTCGGCCGCGGCGGCCAGCACCCCAGCGGGGTGCGGGTCGGCGGATCCGGTGAGAACAACAGCGCGGTCCAGGTGGCGGGCGAGCGGCGCTTCCGGAACCTCCGGAAGGACGTCACGCTGGACGTCCGGGACATCGGCCAGGCCCTGCGGCGCCTCCGTGAGCTGACCCGTGAGGGCCGGGAGGACGAGCTGGATCTCGAGGCGACCATCGACGAGACGGCCCGCAACGCCGGGGACGTCCGGATGGTGTTTCGTCCCCCCCGCGAGAATAACGTCAAACTGCTTCTTTTAATGGACGTGGGGGGCTCGATGAACCCCTACACGCGCCTGACGTCCCGACTCTTCTCGGCGGCCCACCAGGCGAGTCACTTCCAGGCCTTCAAGTCCTACTATTTCCACAATTGTCCCTACGGAACCCTCTACACCGACATGAAGCGGAGGGAGGGGGAGCCCACCGAGCGGGTGCTGGGCAACCTCGATCGAACCTGGCGCTGCATCGTGGTGGGGGACGCGGCCATGGCCGCCCACGAGCTGATGCGCAAAGGAGGGGCGATCCGGTACTCTCACCGCAACGAGACCACCGGTTTCGAGTACCTTCAGAAGCTGGACGAGGCGGTGCTCAGGACCGTCTGGCTGAATCCCCGCGACCGTCGCGGGTGGTCCACGACCTGGACGACGCAGAAGATTAAAACCCTCTTCCCGATGTACCCGTTCACCATGGAGGGTCTCGAGGACGCCGTGGCGGATCTTCGAAGCGCTCGTCCGTGATCGGCCGCCCGGGTCGTCGGGACCCGCCGGCCGGGCGAGCCGGTATTCAGTTCCGGGCTCGCGTGTCCCCCCCGAGCATCCAGGGTTTCAACCGAACGCACGACACGTCCCTGAGCTCGACCCGACTCACCGGTTCCTCCTCGAACAGCTCCACCCGGAAGCGCCAGGACGATTCGGGCCCGAGGCCTTCTGTGAAGTCGGATCGATCCCCGAGGTGTCGGGTGTCCCCGTGGAGGGCGAAACGAACCTCCACGACGATCAGCGTGTCCCCGCTCCTGTTTAGGGCGCTGCCCACGATGGTGCTCGAATCCCCGTGAGCGCTGGCGTTCGGGACGGTGTCCCCCGAGAGCCGGTAGTGTTTCACCGAGAGGGCCTCACAGTCCGCCCCCGCGGGACCCCTCGCCAGGGCCGCCAGAAGAACAACGCACGCCAGGATGACGCCGATTCGGCGCATGATTGCTCCCATCTACGATGGGCTCGAGGTCTTTATCGTTCTTCCCGGCCTCCTGAAAGTGTAGGAGGGTTCCTGAAACGGCTCAAACCCACGGGCTGTCCCCCGCGACGGCGTGAAACGCCGCGGAAGCGAAGGGCCCGATGCGGGTTTTCGGCGCCCGGTCCCGTCCCCGCCCCTGAGCGGCGGTAATGCCGGGCGTTCCGCCGGGCTCGACATCGCCCGTTCACGGCGGCGGGAGCGTCATTTAAGATACGTTAAGCGGACACTTTCCGTGATGGGGGGACGGCCCGATCGACCCGGACCGTGAGAACGACGGAGGGTGATCTCGGTTGTTCCGTCCCTGGAGTTGCCGGTTTGATTGGCCGCACCGCCGTCTCGGGAAGGGGCCCGTACCGTTCCCCCGCCGGTGTTTGACCGTCTGCGCCGGACTCCTTTTCGTTCGACCGTCCTCGCGGTCATGAACCTTCCGAAGCCCGTCCCGCGCGTCGCCCTGGACGCCTCCGAGCAGGCCGCTTTCTTCACCGATCCCGACGGAATCATCCAGTACGTCAACCCCGCTTTCGAGGAGCAGACCGGCCGTCCGGCCGAGGACGTCGTGGGGGAAGGGTCGTCCCTCCTGCGCTCCGAGGACGAGGACGAATCCGTGTACGAGCGCATGTGGGACGCGGTTCGTGCCGGGGAGACCCCCCGGGAGGAGATCCCCTGCCGCCGCCCGGACGGAACGGAGTATTTCGTGAGCCGCACCCTTCGGCGGGTGACGGACGAGCGCGGTGAGGTGCTGGGTTACCTCGTCCTGGACGTTGAAATCACCGACCGCGTCCGGGCCCAGGAGGAACTGGAGGATCGGGCCTTCTACGATGAGCTGACCGGGCTGCCCAACCGGGCCCTGCTGTACGATCGAATCGAACAGGCCATGGACAAGGAACAGCGGGACCCCGATCGGGGGTTCATCCTGATGTTCCTGGACATCGACCGGTTCCGTCGGGTCAACAACAGCCTGGGCCACGGGGAGGGGGACCGGATCCTGCGGGAGGTGGCCCGGCGGCTGGATAACAGCATTCGTCCCTGGGACACGGCGGCCCGTTTCGGCGGAGACGAGTTCGTGATGCTCCTGGAGGAGACGCGGGACCTGCACAACGCCCGG
>CAZEBV010000169.1:0-4872 GCA_964510695.1 uncultured bacterium | reverse complement strand
AAGGAGTCGGACATCCTCTCGGTCCACGTGCCGCTCACCGAGGAAACCCGACACCTGATCGGTCGGGACGAACTCGATAAGATGCAGGACGACGCGATCCTCGTCAACTGTTCCCGTGGAGGCGTCTACCGGGAATCCGCCCTCGAGGAAGGACTGAGGGACGGACGGATTCAGGGGGTCGCCCTGGACGCCTACGAAACGGAGCCCCCCGACCGGGATGAACTCATCCAGCATCCCCGAACCACCACGACCCCTCATATCGGAGCCTCGACCCGGGAAGCCCAGGCCCGGATCGGTCAACTCGTCATCGACAAAATCGAAATGATGGTCTGATTGGACCCCTCGCCGGAACGCCATCCGACCTCGATCCCCCCTTCCCGGGTTCGTTCTCTCCTCGTCCTTCTCGGCGACGAGGATCCCGGAGTCGTCGACACCGCCCGGCGAGCCCTCGTGGATCTCGGGTTCGAGGTCGTGCCGATGCTTCGGGCACGCCTGGACCGGACGGACCTGACGCTGAAGCTTCGAATACGGGACGTTCTGAGCCGGATCAAGTCGCCCCCTCTCCCGGAGCGTTTCCGGAGGCTCGGGCCGACGAACTCGACCTCGAGGAGGCCCTGTTCGCCGTCGCCCGCCTCGGGGACGAACACCTCCGTCCGCTTCACTACCGTCATGGGCTGGACATCCTGGCCGAGGAAATTCGTCCCCGACTGCCGGAAGATCCCCGCGAGGCTCCCGGTCGGGTCGTGCACACCGTCAACGACGTCCTCTTCTCGAAGCATGGTTTCCGCGGGGATCACGAGACGTATTATCGCCCCGCCAACAGCTACCTCCACCGGGTTCTCGAGCGCCGCCGGGGGATTCCCCTCTCCCTGTCCTCCCTGGTGCTTCTCCTGGCCCGCCGCCTGGGGCTGCCCTACCGGGGCGTGGCCCTGCCGGGGCACTTCCTGGTGAGTTACCCGGTCCGGGACCGACGTATCTTCGTCGACGTCTTCAACCGGGGAACCCCCCTCAACCGTGACCAGTGCCTCGAGTTTATCCGGGAAGCCGGGATCCAGAACGACGAATCCTACCTCCGACCGACCACGACCCGGCGGATCGTGGAACGTTTTTTGGGTAACCTCGTCCACGCGTTCCGACGGAACGAACGTTTCGAGCGGGCCCGCGACGTACGGCGTCTCCTCGACGCGTTTCGGACGTCGGCGCGGCCCTGATTCCACCGGACCGGTGCATGATGGGGGTGGATCGGAAGGGCCGAAACCTCGGGTTCAACCGGTGGGGAGAGCGGCCGACGAGCAACCCCGCACGCCCATGGTTACCCGCGTTCCGCCGCGGAAGGAACCGAACGGATGATTTCTCCGTCGGCAGGCACTTTCACTGGTTCGGGAAGCTGTGTTAGAGTCGTGAGCACCCGTGGCGTACGCAGGAAGACGGCAGCGTCCGACTCGGTGTCTGGTGTCCACCGCGGTCCGTTGGTCGGTACCGCCGGCGGCGTGATGCCCGGACGAGGCGTGACCTGATTCCACGACCGAGAGGCCCCCTTCATGATTCCCTTTTTCCTCTTTTTCTTCCCGCCCCGTCTCTTCGAGATGTACCCGGTCCGGCAGTGGCGCAGCATCACCCTCTGGTTGAAGTGGGGCATCCTCTTCTCCCTCGGGGGGATCATGGTTCACATCGCGATGCTTCCGAACCCCTCCGAATCGAGCTGGCTCTTTGCCTTCCTGGAGTACCTGGCCCGTGAGAACGACGCGATCACCCTTGGTTTCCTGGCCCGGTTTTCCCTGTTTTTCATCCTCGAGTCCCTCGTGATTATCGCCACGTGGCTGGTGAAGGGAGTCATCATCTACCTCGGTTACCAGATCCTCGATCCGCCCTTCGCGGAAACCAGCGTCGCGATGAGCGTCGCGGGGGGAAGCATGGTGACCAACCTCTGGTTGATCGCCCCGGGAATCGGCCCCTACGCGGCCATCATCCATAGTTTCATTCTCACTGCCGTGCTGCTTCACCACATCAACCGGACCGATCGCTGGACCAGTTCGGGGCTGGCGCTCATTCCGAGCTTGATCCCCCTCCTGTATTAATCCCCGGACCCCGCCCCTGCCTTGAGTAAGCCCACCGGACCGACGGACACCCGGATGGGCACCGGTTCGGGGTCGGCCGAGGACCCTCCCCGGCTGACGTTTTACGGCGGACGCTGGATGAGCTGTGTACCGGTCGCTTTCTTCATTCTCTGGGCCGTGGTCCAGAGCGGGCTCCTTCGGATCAGCGACGTCACCGGACTGGTGGTGGGCATTCTCCTGGGGCTGGTGCTGGGCATGCTGCTGGTACGGGGTTCGTGGAAAGCGTACGCCAGTACGCTCCTCGAGGGAATGACCCAGCCGGTGGCGGCGACGGCCATCGTCGCCTGGCTGTGGGCGGGCATGTTCGCCGACACCCTCCAGGCGGGTGCGTTCGTCGAGGGGCTGGTCTGGACGGCCGGTGTCGCAGGGGTGGGACAGCTCCTCTTCCCCGCCCTGAGTTTCCTGCTTGCGGCGCTGCTCGCGACGGGCATCGGGACCGGGTACGGCACGACGGTCGCTTTCATGACCCTCTTCTTCCCCGCCGGACTGCTGCTGGGCGCCAACCCCGTTGTGCTGTTCGGGGCCATCCTGTCCGGGGCCGTGTTCGGCGACAACCTGGCCCCGGTCAGCGACACCACCATCGTCAGCGCCATCACTCAGGACGCCGACATCGGAGGGGTGGTGGCCAGCCGGTTCAAGTACGCTCTGATCGCGGGCGTCGGTGCCTTCCTTCTGTACGTGGGCGCCAGCGCATGGTGGCCGGGCGTGGAAATCTCAGAAACGGCCCGGGACCTGTTCGTGGAGCGCAGCAACCCCTGGGGACTCGTGCACCTGGTGTCGATGGGTCTCGTCATCCTGACCGCCGTGCAGGGGCGTCATATCGTGGAGGCCATTTCCTGGGGTCTCATCGCGGCGATCGGCCTGAACCTGCTTCTCGGACTGGCCGCCCCCGCGGACATCCTGGTCTTCCGGGTGCCGGAAAACCTGGCGCTGGGGGAACCCCTTTCAACCTTTCCGATCGTGCAGCTCGCCCCCCCGGGTGAGACCGGCGTCGGGGGCAGCCTCTACACCGGGGCCGCCGGTTTCTTCCCCCTCAGCGTGCTGGTTCTCCTCATCGTGGCCGGAGCCCAGATCACGATTCGAGGGGGCGGATTCAGCGCCCTCCAGGACTGGCTTCTCAATCGGCTGGTCCGAACCGTGCGCGGGGCGGAGCTGACCATGGTCCTCAGCACGGCACTGGTCAACGCCATGATCACCATCAACACTGCCGCGGAAATCGCCATCGCCCCCTACATTGCCCGCATCGGGAAACGGTTCAACCTGAACGGCTACCGGCGGGCCAACATCCTCGACGCGAACACCTCGGCCCTCGGGTACATTTTCCCCTGGTCCGGCGGGGTTCTGATTGGGTATTCGACGATCGAGGGCCTAACCGCCCAGCACGAGTGGTTCACCCCCGCCATGATCGTGAACCCGATCGACGTGTGGCCCTTCGTGTTTCACGGCTGGCTGCTTCTGTTCGTGTTCCTGGGGGCGGCGTGGACCGGGTTCGGACGGGAGTACACCACCGACCGGACGAGCAAGGAGGTCACCCGGCTGTGATCGGATGGCGGGGGCTCTTTTCCGGGTGGCAGTTCCGTTCACGCCATCCCACGTTTAACGAGGGACAGCGGGTCGTGGCCTACGTGACGGGATACGACAGGGAAACCGGCGAGGGAGAAATCCGGGTCGGTGACTCCGTGCTTCGGGTGGAGGACCTGGACCCGGGGCACCTGGACGAGAAGATCACCGTGACCGTGACCGGGTTCGACCCGGCGTCCGGCGTGGGCCGAGCTCGAACCCCCCCGGAGGACGACTGAGGCAGCGGGGTCAGTCCCCTCCGGTCGTCAGAAGAATTCGCCGCTCACGGGGACGGTTGTCGCAGTCCACCAGCACGACCTGCTGCCAGGTACCGTTCTGAAGATCGCCGTTCCGGTAGGGCAGCGTAACCGACGGCCCCAGCAGGGCGGCCCGCAGGTGTGAAAAACCGTTCCCGTCCCCCCACGCTTCGTTGTGAGCATAGGTACGATCCCGGGGGGCTATCTCCTCCAGGGCCCGCTGTAGGTCCTCGACGCAGCCCGGTTCGTGTTCCAGGGTCGTTACACCGGCGGTCGAGCCGGGCACGAACACGTTGACCAGCCCGGAACCCCGACCACCCACGAAATCCACGACCCGGGGCGTCAGGTCGTGAACGTCGGCGAACCCCTCCGTGGAAAGGGTGAGATCGACCTGGGGGGCCGGGGTGGCCGCGTCCCTCCCCGGGGACCCCACGTCAGCCCATCCCCAGTTTGTCTCGGGCCTCGTCGCTCATCATCTCGGGGGTCCAGGGCGGATCCCAGACGACCTCCACGGAGGCCTCCCCGACGCCGGGGATCGCACGAATTTTACGCTCGGCCTGCCCCGCCAGATGGTCACCCATCCCGCATCCCTGAGCCGTCAGCGTCATTTTGACCTCAACCCGATGGTCCCCGTCCCCGATCTCCTCGATCTCCGTGCTGTAGATGAGGCCAAGTTCCACGATGTTGACGGGAATCTCGGGGTCGTAACACTCCCGCAGCTGCTCGTCGACGACCCGCTCGAGGTTATCGGGCGCCTCCTCGAAACCGCTCCCCTCCTGACCCCCGTCCAGCTCAACGGGGTCCCCGTCCGCGGTCCGAAGGGCGCCGGCCGCCTCCGGGCCGACCTGGACCTGCCAGAGACGGTCCGGCAGCCGCACGGTGGCGGTGCCGCCCCGTTTCTGGACCAGAAATCCTTCCGTCCCGGCCTCGACGGACAA